>NZ_JARRIB010000009.1 GCF_041647995.1 Pyrococcus kukulkanii | reverse complement strand
CCAAGCCACTATTACTACACTGCCTGCCAGGATGTAGTTGCTAGAGTCAAGGGTTTTCTTGAAAAGAAGAGGAAGGGTAAAGTCAAAACAGAAAAACCAGTAATCAGGAAAGTTTCAATCTGGTTAGATGACGTCCTGTGGGATTACAAGAGGTTCCCACAGTTCAACACCCTCAAGAACGGTAAGAAAATCCTCATAATCAGGTTAACTACTAAGAGGGGGAGAATAAAACTCCCCCTAAAACCGCACAAACTCTTCTTCAAGTACTTGAGTGAGGGGTGGAGGGTCAAACCTGGAGTAAAACTCAAGTTAGTTGAGAATGAACGGAAAGTCCTCGCCTACTTCACCTTTGAGAAGGAGTTTGATGAACCCGAGGTTACGGGAAGCTTTATTGCAGTGGACTACAATGCTGATAATGTTTCCTTTGGCACTCACGAGTTCTTAATCCAAGTGCGGACAGGACTGGGTAGAATGACTAGATTTTACTCTGACGTTAGGAGGGAAGTCCAGAGGACGCACTTGACTGGTTGGAGGAGGAAACTTCCATCGAGGAAGGGGAGAAAACTCCTCAAAAAATTCGGTCAAAGGAAGATGAACAGGAGGGTTGATTTACAGAGGAAGCTCGCCTTAAGAATAGTTGAAGTTGCCGGAGAGTTGAACGCTACAATAATCCTTGAGGCAATTCCAAAGAATTTCAACCAGCGGGTAACTAGGAAAAGGAGAAAGAATGAGAAGAGGTTAAGGAATACTCTGCACAATATTGGGATGAGCAGTTTCCAGAGGTTTGTTTTTGAAAAGGCTGTTGAATCTGGTGTTCCAGTTGTTTTTATAAACCCTGCATACTCCTCTCAAGTTTGCCCTAATTGTGGCGCGTTTAGGGTTAAGCCCGGTGACGACGCACTGCGTCGGAGGATCTTCACTTGCCCAGTTTGCGGGTTTAATCTTGATAGGGATTTTACTGCTGTATTGAACTTGCTGGGGCTGTTTCCGTTCAGCCCGAAGGCTGATGAACCGCCAGTTGAGGACTCGGTGAGTCCCGTGACGCTGGTGGCTGAAGCCAACCTCCCGCACCACAAAAACTCCTTGATAGTGATTAGCCAGTGTTTGCAACGACAGTAGGTGCAGGAGGAAACGGTTCA
>NZ_JARRIB010000008.1 GCF_041647995.1 Pyrococcus kukulkanii | reverse complement strand
TTCTCTGGAAAACTCGTTGGAGGAGCCATGGGCTGGTTGATTGACAAAATAAAGTTCTGGTGAGGTGGTGTTTATGGACAGGCAGTCTCTCATTTCCCAAATTTTTTACAACATATTGCTTGTGGGAATAATGGCAGGAATCTCGTGGTATGCGCAGGAACACTCAATAACAGCTGGTGAGTTCGTTAAGGTATTTGCCAGCATCCCCTTACCAGTAGTTTTGTTCATCATGATCATGGACTACTTATTCGACACTGGAAGCCTCTATAGGAAGGTATCTGGCAGAAATAAAGGTCTGGTAGGGATAGTAACAGCCCTCGGAGTTGCGGGCTTCTTCTTCATAACAGTAACATGGCTAATAGCTGGAACAATTACCCTGAACTTCTCAGCAATAACTCCAGTAACCTATGTTGTAGCAGGATCACTAACGCTCCTACTTCTCTGGCCAAAGACTGGAACTACCCAATTTGTACTCCTGTATTATCTCTCAGTCCAACTCATAACCAAATTCGCTTATTTCACCCTCCTCGGGGGTGTGGGCCTTGGGTGATCCGTACAGGAAACTAGCAATTGGAAGAGTCTTAGTGAGAACTGCAATTGCAATTGGAATCCTTGCTTACCTGATGAAATATGCAATAGGCAAGTCAGTGACAGCATCAGACTTCGTAAGCGCAATCCAAGCAACCCCATTAGCCTTGCCAATATTCCTTGATGCAATGGACTACTTCATAGACAAAACCGCATATTACAGCGTTTATAACAAAGTCTATCAAGCATTCACTGGTGGAAAGAGGAATGACATAATGGGAATTCTGTCTCCTATCATAGTTAGCGCCGTTATCTTCGTTGGGGCCCTCGCAATTCTAGGAGGAGTTATTACAGCCAACTTAAACGCATACAACCCTGGAGTCCTACTTTGGGCCGGTATAATGGCAGCATACACGATGTTGCCAGAAACTGGAGATGAACCCTGGATGACTATTCTTTGGGTAGCTGCACAGCTTGTCGGTGGATTCAGTCATGTTGCATTCCTACCCCCAATGCTGATGGGGTGATGGTTCGTGAAAGACGCATGGAGGCTCATTGCTGCCTTTCTATTTTACCTCCTTAACATCACCATCCTCCAGGGGACTCTGAAGACCACACTAACAATACTCGGACTTGGAACTGAGTGGTACTATGTAGTGGGCTTGGCTATCCTCCTAACGCTCGCATTCCTTAGATTCATATCACCAGAGTGGGGCCTTCCAGATCTTCTTGCCCTAGGAACCATGGCTGGAGTGTACTTGATCGCCATATACAACAATCCAACCCAAGTTGCGGCTGAGCTCCTGAAGAGCGTTGTTGGTTTTGCAACCGCAGGAATCCTCATGGCCCTAGCCTCAAAACAAGGGAGGTGATTTCCCCATGGACCTGAATAACATTCTCTCCCAAGCCCAATCACTTGCCCAAGGCCACCCATATTTGATCTTGGCGATCCTACTCCTGATATTCGGAGCCATAATTTCAAACAGGCTAGTTTCCTATCTACTGTACTTCCTAGCCTTTCTAGCAATCTTACAAGAATTCGGGCTAATTGATGTGTTTGTTTCCTTCCTCAAGGCCATTCCAGGAATTATTGAGAAAATGAAGGGGGTGATTGGATGAAAAAATCAATGCAGAACCTAATTGTTGGTTTGTTCCTGGTTGGATTATTGGTAGTTGGATACTTTGTAGTAGCAAAGGGCAACGGCGGAGGCTTCATTGACCTCTCCAGCATATTGAACAAGGAAAAGAACACCACTGAAAATGAGAACGTTACCGCAAGCGTTAGCGTTTCAGACATAAAAGCAAAAGTGCTCGAAACTGGAGAGGCTTTGATCAGCTTCAAGGTAATTGCAAGCAACGCTAATATCAGCAACGTGAGCGTTTACTATGCCCTCAACGTTGCCAACCCCGAGAATGCTACCTACTCTCCAGTAGAAGCAAAACTTGAGAATGATACATACAAGGCCACTCTTCCGAGCAAGTTTGGAGACATCCTCTATTATTACATAAAAGTGGAATATAGGGCAGGCAACGAGACCAAGACATACAAGACTGAAACCTACCACATCCAAGTTAAGGACACCTATGCTCCAGTTATCAACTCAATTACAATAGACTACAATGGGACGGCTAAGCAGTTCGTAATTAACTTCAACGCAAGCGACAATGACGTGATTTATGAATACATAGTCCACTACGCTGAAAGCAATACAACCGACTTCAGCAACGCCACATTCGTAAGCATGAACTCTACAAGCCTTCCAATAGTCATAAACGCTACTGAGAACTATTACTATGCATTCTACTTTGAAGTCGAGGATCTTAGCGGTAATACTGTAGCCCTCTTCAACGAAACCGAGCCACTGATCCTCCAAGCCAACGCCACTTCTTCCTGGCCAGTTATTGTAAATGGTACTGGATAGGGGGGAGGGTGAATGGCCCTCTCCCCTTATACTTATTCTCCCAAGCAACCGAGCCTTGGGAAGATATTGCTAGTCCTATTCATTTTTGCAACGCTCACAATTTACGCAGTCAAGTATTATCTCGACAATCGTCCAAGTAAGCTCGAAGAACGGTTATACGAATTAGGTTATCCAAGGACAGGCTTCATTGCAGTAAAGCAGAATGAAAGTGTTTTGATTAAGTATCCAGACGGCTCATTGGTGGTTAAGACAGGGATGCATATTGAGTATTATCCAGTGACCGCAGAGGAAGCCTTACTGCTTGCTAGACAGCACTTTGCTCCAATTAATCAGAAATTAAAAGAGCATGGTCTGAATATTAGATTCTTCATCAAGGAGGAGACTTTGAGTGAGAAGGTGAAGAGGGATCAGCGTTATTGGTGTTTTGAGGTATGGCAAGACAGAGACGGCACGAAGCTGAATACATACAACTACATCTGCGTGAACAGACAGACCAAAGCCGTGATTATCGAGAGCCCATTCTCCATATCGCTTAGTTAGGAGGTGATAGTATGAAACTTCTAAGGTTCCTCATTATAGGAATATTAGGAATTATTGTGCTATCATCAGGATGCATTAAAGAGGAAGGTGGAGCCCTTCTAATTGACCTTGGCAACCAAACCTTGACAATTCCCCTGAATCAGACTACGAACACTACAACAACTTCGACTCCTGTAACCTATACGTACGAGAGAAAGGTTGAGGCTGGTTATGAGTTAGTTATCCAGGAGCTCAATGTCACGATCAAGGTTGACTATGAGGTTAGGGAAGGGAAGTTTGTATTCTTCGTAACCTACAATAATCAGACAAATCACTACTACGAGCCCATGGACATAACCATTAATGATGTGGAAATACACGGGGAGGGCTATTGGGTTGGAACTTCTCTGTATATTGCCCAAATAGTTATCGAAAGCCCTTATGAGCTTACGGTTTTTGTCAGGGAGGTGAGCCAATGAAGCGCCTCTTCATACCAATACTTCTAATAATATTAGGTATTCCTGGAGCACTTGGGTATTATTCCTGGACTGGCTCTTTAGATCCAGGGACAATATTCTACGTGAATAATTTGACAGCAAAAGTTGACCGAGATATTGCAGGAAATAGAAGTATTGTTATTGTCGGAGACACTTATATCTTTGAGGGAGAGAAAAAGACAGTAGAGGGATTGACTTTTGAAGTCAAGACGTTTAACACCAAGACTTATGTCACAATAACTTCAGAGGAGCCTTTTGAGATAGTGTTTTCAAGACAAACTTCTAGCCTCCAGGATAAGGAAAAGTACGAGGAGAGGATTAGGGAGCTTGAAGCTGAGCTTGAGAATGCAACAGAGAAGATAAAGACACTCGAAGAGGAAAATGAAAAGCTTAAGCAGAAGATAAGGGAGCTTGCAAAGAATAGCAATAGTAATGTTAATTTTAACGAGCTCCAGCTTAAGCTTCTGAATTTGACGAGAGAGAACAGGGAGCTCAAAGAAAAGCTCGCAAACGTCACAAACAAGCTCAACTACATAAAAGCAGAGAATGAATACCTCAAAGAGCAGCTGAAGATGTATCAGGAAGTCTTTTCTGGAATGATCTCCAGGGTAGAGCAGCATGCCGAGAGTAATTACATCGAGCAAGCAAAGAAGTCTGAAAAGAGTGCTAAGAGGCTTTGGGGCACTTTAATACTTAGTGGAATGCTTGTTGGCGGTTTTGGGCTCTTGCTATATCGCAAGAAGCGTAAATACTTCTATGAATAGACTAATAGCAATCACGCAACAGGAGGTGTGTGTTTTTGACAAAAAACGGTGAGGAAAACGGAGGTTGATGACAAAAACATATGTTGCGTGAGGAAGGTTATATTATTTTCATTAAGAAAATGGAGGGGTTAGCGTGGAGTCCATAGAAGAAGAAATGACTACATGGGAGCAAATAACGAAAGGAAGGCTGAATGAGATATACATTGGAAGAGGAACAAAAAGTGTGAATGGGACATTGGATAGGTGGCTTAAGATAAACGAGGATGACGCAAACCACATTCTCTTTCTTGGTCCCTCAGGCTTCCAAAAGACCACAACGATGAAGGCTTTCCTCCAAGAGATTTACCTTAACACTCGTTGGGGAAGAAACCAAGAACCTCCACTCATTATAATCTTCGAAAGAAAATACGACAGGGCAAAGGCACAACTTGTTAGAAAAGCGTACTATGAACTAATCAAAACAAGAGGAGAGAAATGGTTAAGTGAAAAAATAAGCCCTGATCAACTAATAACCTTCAAAATATACATTCAAATGCTTGAATCACCAGGGTTAGAGGGACAGATAGGGTTGATGGGAGATTTCGCATTGGGTTGGGAAAATATCCTAGGATGGTTAAAATATGATGAGCATCACACCCTCTTCAGCAACTTTGGAATATCCTCTATGGCATTTCCCACAAGACGCTTCGTATTCAACCCTACTAGAGAACTAAACCATATAGCAATGGACTCTGGACCCGAAACAGAAGTCGTGTCAACGTTCATAAGGTATGAAAGGCTTGACTTTGAAGATATCGTAAAGGTAGTGAACATAAACCCAAACACCATCTATGCTCAGATAATAAAGACAGCATGGGATGAGGAAAAAGTAAGAGATCCAGATGAGTTGAGCATCGAAGCAAAAAGGATATATGATGAAATGCTCGAATTTCTCGAAGTTGAGAATAAAAAGCCACCGACGAGCTTATGGGGAGTTTATAACGTTTCTAAAAGTCTGAAAAAGATAAGGTGGCTGAAAGTAAAAGGAGAAGACCTTTTCAGCCACATAGACAATACAAAGATAAACATCATTGATTTTAGCCAAAACTCGGATCTAACAGAGTCCGCAAAAAACATTATCTTCAAGAAAGTCATAGAGTGGGTTCTGAAAGAGTACGTTCAAGAAAAAGAAACCGCAGTCTTCATAGCAGGTGATGAGATACAAAACTACCTCCGCACCCATTGGGGAAGAAACATAATTGCAAAACTCTTTAGAGAAGGAAGATCAAACCAAGTAAACTTTTTCGTTGCAACGCAATATCTACACAGCCTACCATCTGAAATTGTCTATGGTGCAAGCCACATAGCCATTCTTGGAACCCTTGCAAGTGCAGATGACTATGCACTTCTCAAAAAAGTTGTTCCAGACTTCGACATAAAATTTGAACGCATTGTTGCAAAATCTCCAGAAGAAGTCGAGTTTTTGAAAAGAAAAGAGCGTGGGAAAGGATATTTTATTTATAATAAGTTTTTCACAGAGAGAATTCATTTCCGCCCTTCCCAAACCCTCTAGGAGGTGTTGAGCATGTTCAGGCTTTTTGGAAAGAAGAAAAGACGTGAAGGAGGCCTCCCGAAGAGAGAAAATTTTGTTGAGGAGAAGTTAGTTCCGATTGCAGAAGAGAGAGTTGAAAGGATAGCCAGAGAGGAAACTCCCCTGGAGGAGTACAGAGTTGAGAAAGAAACATATGAGGACGTATTCAAACAGCTCGACTTCAAGAAAACCCACCACACCGTTCTCAAAATATTGTTCAAGAGGCCAGAAACTCGCCGTAAAGAAGTCATGACACTTGGTTATGTTCAAGGAGTGGCCTTAGCTCCAAACGGGCTTGTTGCTATTGCTTATCTACCTAGGGCCCCCTCCTGGTTAGACGAATTCTTCATGGCCATCACAAGGACAGTTGCAAGGTACAAACACTTGAAGGTCCTATGGGGCTTCGAGCCCTTTGTCCACTTACCTGTCCTGGACCACACCATAATAGTGGAAGCAAGCGAGATAAGAGAAAGCCCATACGGGAGAATAGCCGTCCCACCATTTGAACACGAAGATGAAAAAGCACTCTTCGAAGCAGTTTACGCAAAAGCAACGACACTAGAAGAGCTCGTAAAGACACTGATCGAGCAGGAGATGAAAGAGCTCGTGAACTCAGCACTCAAAATCAACCCATACATGAAGAGCTACAAGTTGCTTGAGAAGGCCAGAAACGAGAGAAGGAAAGAAGAGAAATTTAAGATTGCTGAGGGAGGAGAAGTCGCGTTAATAGACATGAGCAAGAAGGATGACATTTGGAGGGACTTTGAGCTATGAGCGAGCAAGTTTCTGCTAAAGACGTATTCAACCAAATAGCCGAGCAGATGAACATCAAGATAGACATTGAGGAGAGCACCAAAGAAGAAAAAGACGTACCCCAGGAAGTTCCCCAGGAAGAAGTGAAAAAGAAGAGAAGGTACATTGGAAAGAGCGCAAGGATCAATGCAGAGCTGATGAAAGAAGTGCTGAGAGAACTCAAGAAGGCCTATGAGAGGAGTTATCAACCAGAAGTAACAGTATCAATAGAAAGGGCAGTAAGACTGTTGAAAGTTATCATAAAAGAAAATGAAGAGCTATTTCCGAATATAATTAGGGGCACTTAATGATAACACGGCCCTTTTTCTTCTCTCTTCTCAGCCGTCCTTCCTTCTCCAGCTCCCTAAGAAGTTGATACAGCTTTTTCCAGCCACAACCCATGAGAGATTGAAGTTCTGAGATTGTTATCTCTTCTCTTGCGGAGAGAATATCCATGATTTTCTCTTTTAGTATCTCTTCTTGAGAGATGCCTTCAATATGGGTTCGGGGCAGGGAGTACTTCTCAAGAAGTCTGATTTCTCGCTCAAGCTCGTCGAGTCTGAAAATGAGTTCGTTTAGCTCTTCTCTCTCAACTTTATCTTTTAGTTTTTCTTCAATCTCAGAACGGAGTTGAGAGATTTGAGCATTAAGCGTCTCTCGCAAGAGAGAAAGCTCATTCTTTAGTTTAGTGAGTTCTGAAGCGTTCTCTTCAATGCCAAGCCACCGTCGCAATTTCTCTCGGATCATAAAGTAAAATTGTGCATTTGTTATGTTAAGGATTTGTATTCTCAACAGAATCTAAATAGAATACGCATGTATAATAATCAGAATCGCTTAAAAGAACAATGGTGAGGGCTGTGGCGAACAAATATACTGAGATTTTGATTGTTCGCGTTGATAAGAAGACAAGAGAGAGGATTGAGAAGATTGTAGAAGAGGAAGGCTATAATTCAGTGGCTGATTACCTTAGAGATCTAATCAGGCAGGATTTACGTCGGAGGGGGCTTCTCCCTGCATGGCCAGATGAACGCTAAAGGGAATTCGGCGATACCATTGCCAAATACATAGTGCCAACATGGGGCTGGTTCTCGGGCCGGGTTTTGGGCCTGGGCCGGCGCGGGTTTTCAGGGTGGTCGTGGCCTCTTTGGCTACACCCCCAAAGGGGGGTCGGCGAAAATTTCACCGACTTTGAGGGGATCAGGAGTAGGACACAGGGGTAGGACTACTATAAATTGTGGTAAGCAATTTGCATAGTCATGCAATTGTGCTAAAAAACTTAGCGGAATTTATTCGCAAACTTTATATACCATAATTTATGAAGTAATAGTGGTGGGGCCTAGTGCAGCGGGTAGTGCAGTTGCTCGGTGGAAGAGTCATTGCAAAGTATGATGCCCATGACAAGAAGTGGCTGTTTACGATAACTTCTACAGGGGAAACATGGTCGTATGGGCCTAAGACTGGGGAGAAGATTATAGAATTTCTCCGTGCTCTTGAAGCTTCTGAACAAGAGGTAAAAGGGAAAGTGGGGCCTAGTGCAGCGGGTAGTGAAACCTCCGAGGAGGTCGGTCATTATGGAGTCGGTCAAACAAGTTAATAAGGTTTCGTATTCTGATGAGAACCTGATTAGATTCGTTGAGCCTGTCACACATGGAAGTCAGAGGAATGTCGTGACCACGAGGATGCTCTATTTTGCGGCTATTGATGCCTGGAAACAGGAGGGAGACAGGGAATTCACTGTTGATCACTTCGATGTTAGGTTCTATTCCAAGAAGTCTGGCCTGTATCGCCATGAGGATGGCGAGTATAAGCGTCTTTTTGAGTATGTGATTGATGCGAGAGATCAGATAGGCCACAGGAAGCTTGTTGTAACAATAAAGCCCAGGCTGAAAAATATGTGGTACCGCAGAAATGGGGAGTTCCACAGGTGGAAGCTCCCGGAGGGTCGTGATGAGGCTACTCTTCTTTACATTCAAAGCTCATATATGGATTGGGATGAAATACTCGAACTCCTGGCTAAGATCTTCAAGAGGCTCGACATTAATACGGCCTACTTGGGCGAAATACGGGAAGGGGATAGCAACATAATAACATTAGAGAGGCACATTAGGGTAAGCATTAGCGTCGAGCGTCCTGTGGCTCAGACTTTACGGTCCTTCGAATTTTGGCTTAGAGACAAGCCCAGGACAAAGGTGAAGGCTCATCAAGACACAGAAGAGGACGCTTACAAGTTCTACAAGGTAACGTTTAAGGATGAGAGCCTTCTTCCTGAAAGCCTTAAACATCTTGACTTGGCATTCTACATAAAAATCTACAGGCTAAAGGACTGGGAGTCAGCTAATGCTCCGGAGAACTTGAGGAACAGCTTCAAGATTGAGGCTGGCGTTGATCCCAAGCTGAGTGACAGGATCCCATTGGCGTTAGAGGGCGAGCTGAGGGACTTCTTGGACTCTCTTGTAATCTCTATATTGGCGAAAACGGGGGTTCAGAAGGGTAATCTCCTGGAGGATGATCATTTCAAGCCAGACATGCGCCCAGAAAAGACCGTGAGGCTGATAGACTTTCCAACGTGGAATGAGCAGTTGGGGATACAGATAGAGAAGATAAAGGAGAATGAAGCATTTGGAAGGGCTATCCAGAATGATTTGGCCAGGGCGGTTCTAAAGCTTGTGACTCTAAATGGCTGGGTGGATCTAAAGAAGCTGGCCCAGGAGCTACACTATTCTGAGAGGAGAATTCGCGAAGTCGTCAAGATGCTTGAGGAGATTGGGCTTCTAAAGCGTGTTAGGACCTTTGGGGCTTCGTTGGTTCAATTCAGAAATGCTCTCCTTGAGGAAATGGTAAAGGCGAGAATTGAAATAGCTGAGAAAGAGCTTGGACTTGGTGACGCAATTCAGAAGGTCAAAGAGAAGGCACTCAAGAGGATTAAGAGGAGGCTTACAATACTTTCAAGGAAATTATTACTCAAACGAGCTCCGAAGGATGTCAGGGATGAATTAGCAAAGAAGTTCAAGCTCAGAATTGTAGCTGAGGCTGAGACAGATCCAGAAAATGAGGACATTGTTCCGGTTATGGAATTTATTCTTACAAAGCTGAGGGATCACATGAATAAGTACCTCGCGAGAGAGCTTGAAGCAATATTGGAGAGTTTGAAACATAGTGTTAGTGCTGGGTAAAGGGGATCTGGCGGTACAATATTGTACATTTGGTGTTCCTGGGTTACGTTTTGCCCGAAGGCAACATTATCTTGGACTTGGAGACAACAGGGTTGGAGCCTGAAACGGACGAACTAGTGAGTTATGGCATTGTTGCCGGCTCCAAGGCTTGGGTGGTCATTCGCCTCAATGGTACGGAAGAGGAGCTGATCGAGAACCTTAAGAAAGATCTTGAAGAATTCAAGGGTTCAACTATTTGGGCTTTTTATTCATCGTTTGAGGAAAAGTGGTTGGGTTACAAGATAGGTGGGGAGTTCCTCAAAGAGCATGAGTTGCGGCTTCTGGATCTCAAGCAGATGAGGGGCCGGCTGGTGGACATTATGCCTTTTCCGTTTGGGGATCCTTTTGATGGATCAAGTGTCCCATCGCTTTGGGAGAGCTGGAAGGTAAGGGCTTCAATTGGTTCGATAGCTGGAATTATCCACCACAACATGGCTGACATTCTTAGAGAGGCATTTCTTTGGGCACTCATTGAGAATGGGGCATTCAGGAGCAATGGGAGGAGATGGTTCTATTATGATGAATATGAGGATGAGGAGGATTATTAGAATATAACCAAAATTGGTTATATTGCCTTTCCTTCTTTTCTTTCCCCAGATGATCCAAGGAAGGTTTTGGGGTCATGACCCAAGGGGGTCATATAACCAAAATTGGTTATAGGAAAGTTGGTGAGCTGCCAAGTCTATAACCAAAACATTTAAATGGTTTAACGATTTTGGTTATATGGTGGTTCGCATGGCTAAGGCAAAGAAGAATAAGAAGGAGAAGAAATACGAGCGGAAGGATAAAGCGGTTCTATATTTTGATTGGAGGGCAAAACCAAGAGCGATGGAGGATATTGTCAAGATGATGTTTCCAAAGCAGGACTACTATCAAAGATGGGCAATGTTTTTGATTAGAAGGGCCCGCCAAGGTCCTTGGCATGTTGAGGATTGGCCTCTCTTGGTTTTGGAGTATCTTAAGGAATACTACTACTACGAGCACCTTGACCCTGTGAACATTGAGGAGCTTCTTGACAACTATAAGCGCTATGATGAAATGTATTCCAGAACGAAGAGGAACAGGGAGATTAGTTTAGACTTTGCAGAGCGGTTCGGAACTTCTTTCAACAAATACTATATGCAATATCGTAGAGTCCTAGGATCCTTGGTAAAAGCTGGACTGCTAAGAAAGGAAAACGGGATGGTAGAGCTGTCAAAACGGTTCTTCGGCTGGGTCAAGGCTCTTTATGACGCAGTCAATGAGTTCTATCTCGGCGGAATCGAGGATTTTGAGGATATTATTTAAAGTGGTGGTAGTCCTTTTTTTCTTCGCTCTTCTTCTATTCTCTCGATTTCGCTCCATAGGGCCTTGACTATCGCTTCTTTTTTACTTGTGTAATAACCTTCCTCGACAAGTCGTTCTAGTTTTTCGTAAAGTTTTTTTGGAAGGGTAACACTAAAACTAATGACGTCCGCCCCCATTCTCTCATCTCCATTTCATTTTAGCACTTTGTTTTTGTTACTATCACTTTCTATTTAAGCTCTTTTTTTGCATTATTTCTGGTCTCTATATATATGTTTTATACAGGACTATATTCATGATAGGGGTAAGTTTTATGTCTGATTTGCATAAATCTTATATATAATTACAAGTAGAGATCTTAGAGGGTGATGAGGGGTGATCTTGTCTCTTGTTAGTTTTGTTTTCGTGTTTGCCACTCTTGTGATGCTTTTCACGCTTGTTGTGCTCTTTGCTTCAGAACTCTCATATCTTATCGTGAAATATGAAAAATGAGAGGAGGTGGCGGAGGGTGGCCCGTAAGGAGAATAAGGAGAAGAGGGGAAGTTATGTGTGGTCTTTTAGTATGGATAGAGAGACGCATGAAATGATAGAGATGCTTTCAAAGTCTCTTGGAATAAACAAGTCAGCGGTAGTTAGAATGGCCGTTAGAAGGCTATATTATGACTCGGTTGTTAGACCAAAGGCTTGATTTTTTATATACTCCTTATTAAGGGGTTATTAAGCCTCTTTTAAATATTCTTAAATATTTGCGCCCTATTCTCTTATTTTGGGCCACCCTCCGCGGGGTGATAGTATGGACTCTATCGAGAGGTTGGAGAAGAGGCTTAGGAAGTTGAAGAAGAGGAAGGCAAGGCTTGAGCAGGAGTATCATCGCATTCTCGAAGAGAAAATCAGAGTAGAGCGTGAACTACAGCAAACTATTGCCGAATTATCAAAAGCAAGAAAGGTGGTGTCAGTATGAACGCTAAGAGCCTTCTACAGCTCTTGATATTCTTAGTGATCTTGGGTCTCTGGTATAAAATTGCATGGCCGATCATGGACAAGACTTCCATTGCTATAGGTTCTGTTGGAGGTATATTGCTTCATTGGGGCTTGACTAACAAGGGGAATCGCAACATAATTAACATTAGGCCCTTCTCGGCTGGCTGGCGCGTGCTGATATACGATATGCTCTTGTTGAGTTTTCTGTTCGCTCTGTTGAAGCAAAGCAACTTCGCTCTTCTTGAAGCGTTCAAGAACAACGTTCAGAACTTGATTTTGACATTAAGCCTTGTTGGGGCAATAGGGCTGGATTATGGAGTGGAGGGGTGAGGGAGGATGGGAAAGAGGCTGCTAAGCTTTGTATTTGGTATATTGTTAATTTCCAGCATTCTAACAGGAATTGTGAGGGCGGAGGAGTTTCAGGAGAAGATGAGGGTTGTTTTTACGCTTTCGGAAAGCTACGATGTTCAGCAGGCACTACAAGCGTTGGGGTGGGGTGATAATCCCCACTACAATGACACTACGACGTTGGTGCTACTGGATGGGCAGAATATTATCATAAAGAGCTCTGACATGTGGGACTTGTTTAAAGAACCTCCTTCTGGCTCTACAATTGATTCTGCTGATTGGAAGGCTGCTAAGATTGCTGGAGATGTTTTACAGACTCTAATAGACGCTGGAGTTGTTTCTGCTGATGCTTACTTCACGAAAATTGAAGCTCAGTCAAATTATGTTCAAAATGCTAAGTACGTTTACATAGTGCACTATCAAATAAAAAACGGGCAGAAGAGGGAGTATAAGATAGAGTTAGCTTATGCTAAGCTCTTTTGGAGAATGAAGGCATATACGAATTGGGATCATGGACAGACGGTTGTAAATATATATGATTATGTAAACGAGGATAATACGCAGAATAGGGAGTACTACTACAAGGGAACTGGAAAGCCTACCCACCTAAGAGAGGGCGAGCTTCTGGTAAATACTTGGCAGAGTTACATTAACAACAAGAGCGTCGCTGTTTATACTGAAATAGCACAATATTACACTGCATCGAGCTGGATGCAGTTTAGGTTGATATTCTTCTCAAATAAGGATTACAGTAATGGCATTGATGGAATAAACGGCCTAACAGGCGTTTCATCATCAGAAATACTAAGAATAGACTACTCCCCACCAAGATTTACAGTAACTGTCTCAATAAAAGACGCCCTCACCGGCCAGCCCCTTAATTCAGTAACAGTCCGCGAAGGAGATCAGATTTTGGGAACAATTAACAGCGGGGATAGCATTGAACTCACCAAGGGCACTCACACTCTAACATTTGAAAAGCAGGGCTACTGGAGCGTCACTAAAACAATAGACGTCCAGGGTGACACAAGCATAACAGTAGAAATGTATCCCTCATCTGCAGCCTTTCTACTGAAGAACTTCCCCTCGGAGATAAAAGTGCCAGAGAACACGATTTACGAGCTGAACTTTGTATTGAGCCCAATAACCACCGAAGCCAGTTATAACACCTACTTATCGATTTCTGGACTGAGTAATATCCTGGAGGTAAGGAAGGACGGGCAGGTCATAAGTCCCGAGAATGGGAAGTACTACCTTGGGGACATAAGCGGAGACACTCAAATCTCGATAAAGTTCAAGGCGAAGGGGATTGGACAGCACACTTTCACGATAACGATAACCTCGAATGATGCTATCATGTCAAAGACATACACAACAAGCAAGCAGGTAGCGTATGAGGTAGTTCCACTGCCGTTTAGCATTCAGTTCCCCTCAGAGTGGCAGGTGGGTAAAAACAAGGTTAGGATTAGTGAGACTGAAGGAAATCAACTCACGGTATTAGTTATTCTGAAGGATAAGGATGGGAATGAGGTTTCAAGCGAGTCGGCAGTGTTAGGGCCTTATGAAGCGAGAGACTTTGAGATAAATATTCCGAGTGAGGGATCCTATACTCTTGAGATTCAGTATAACGGACAGATAGCCACATGGTCAATAACCGTGAATCCAAGCATCAAGCTGCTTACTGACACTGTAACCGTGAAGAAGGGTGGGGAAGGCTCGGTTCAGGTGCTTATTAAGAACCCTGGAGATGATACTGCATATTATACAGTTGTTCTAAGCGGTGGTTTCTTAGCAAATGACGTGAACAAGAGCATAAGCGTTGCTCCACTTTCAGAGAAGACTATAACTTTAGCATTCGCCGTCCCTGGAGACCTCCAGTATGATGCATATGATCTAACTCTGAAGGTCCTGCAGGGGAACAACACCCTCTACCAAGACAAAGTCCACGTGATAATAACAGAAGGAGAATTCTCACTACCAATTGGCGGCAGTTCTGGAAACACTTGGATATGGATCCTTGGAGCCCTACTCGTTGCAGGAATAGCAATAGCGATTCTAAGGAGGTGAGGCCATGTATATCAACCTCCCCTTTTCTTATTATTCTATAAAGAAACAGTTCATCAACAAAGCGGCAATACCTGCTATTGTGATAGGACTACTACTTTTGGCCTCATTCCTTGCAGGAGCAGGAACAACATATTATGTAATTCATCGTGGGGATAAGTCTCCTACAACAACACAGACTACAACAAAGAATGCGACTACTCAAGATGTTCTTGAGCAGGTAGACTACCTTAAATGGCTAAATCTATCAAAAAATGCGAAACAGGAAGCCTACAAGCAACTTGCAAAATATACCCAACAGTTGATCAGCGATTTTGTAAGCTATGATTATGAGCAAAAGGGTGCCCTTGGTGACCTCAAAGTTCAGGTTTATGGTCCTGATAAGGTATATGGATTCTCAGCATTTCCAGTCCAGATTAGAATTACTGTCGCAAAGAAGGATCCCGATTGGGCTTACTTACATCTCCAGAGGGTTACTGTTTATGTTATCAATACTGAAACTGGTCAAAAAATTTGGTCGAGGACTTGGTCTTGGAGCTCCAACGAGACTCCGCTCTTGAATGGAGATGATTTCACACTAGGAACTGTCCTTAAGACTCCAGACGATTACGTATACAAGGTAAAACAGGCGATAGAGTCTGGAACATTTTCACAATCCCTCTACATGAACCTAACGAATGCAATAGTGCCTCATTTTGAGATTGGAGTGGAGGTGGAGGGTGAGAGGGAGCTTTGGGAGTGGAAGACTGCCGAAAACCAGACTGAGTGTGAAAAGCTTGCTGGAGGAACAAAGCATGTCTACGATTCATCATCAAAGAAGTGCTACATCTTCCAGGGGACTACACACATTTCAGTTACTGGAGAGACCACTTCAGCCTACCTTCATACTACAGGCGTTCCAGACTTTGGCCAATATGGTGTCTTAGTAGCAAGCGCTCCAAAGAGTGTTAGAGCTCTGAAAGAAGCCGACGAGTATCAGATTTATCAGCAGAGATTATTTGGAGCACTTTCAAACTTTGTGATAGTTAGCCAAGCTTCATCCGTCCACGTTATGGATTCAGTAGCAAACTGGATATTCACATTCAAGGCGGTACCAGAGTACTTCGACCCCTTAATAAAAGTCAATGGAAAGCCTCCCGTGTTTTCAGACGACTTCAGGATATTTGTCATGAGGGTTCTCAATTCATCAACTTGGGAGCTGGCATACACTAAAGCAACACAAATGACTGATTTTAAGACGTTCTATGAGCTTGGGCTCCCTGTCAAGTACACTTCAGCAAATGGGACTGTTGATTACGTTGTTGTTGGACTGGCCTACTTAGAACTCCAGCGCGAGGATGGGGTTAGGATACCAATATGGTTCATGGTAAATCCAAAGGTTTCTGTCCAAGAAAACTTTGATACTGCGTTAACTGATCAGAGAGTTCAACCACTTACAACAATAACCAACAAGACAGAGATAACTGAGGCAGATTTGCAGGCAGCACAGCAATTAATTGACACGATAAAGCAGACTCTTGAGAAGAAGAAACTTCAGGCTGATGAGCTGATAGTGAAGGCCCAACGCCTTGGTGTCCAGGAAGGGGAGTACTATGCAAAGAGGGCTAAGGAGGCATACGATAGGGCAGAGAAAGCACTTGATAAATACCTTGAAGCTGTCAAGAGCAGGAATAACCAGCTTGCCCTGAACTGGTTAAATGTGGCAAGGAAGATGGAGGATGCTGGAGACTTCTGGCTGAATGCTGCCATAAAGGCAACTGCTGGATTAAAAGAGCAGGCGAAGTGGAATGCAGAACAAGCACAGAAGATAGAAGCCCTTGCGAAGCAGTACGAACCTCATCTGGACATATTTGGGACACTTTCACGTATAAAGCTACCATTTGGACTACAATTAGCCGATTTAATAGTGATTATCATTGCATTTGTAGTGTCCTGGTTTGGTAGGCAGTTCTTGGGGCCAATTGGAGCACTCCTTGGGATAGTGATCCTAGCAGGGTGGTTCTCTGGAAAACTCGTTGGAGGAGCCATGGGCTGGTTGATTGACAAAATAAAGTTCTGGTGAGGTGGTGTTTATGG
>NZ_JARRIB010000007.1 GCF_041647995.1 Pyrococcus kukulkanii | reverse complement strand
CCCTTCCTCTTCTTTTCAAGAAAACCCTTGACTCTAGCAACTACATCCTGGCAGGCAGTGTAGTAATAGTGGCTTGGAAGTTTATACTCCCCTTTCAGTTCTGGTGGTATGGAACTCCTAAGCTTGATTGAATTCCTAATCTTATTTTCAAAAGCAGACTCGGTGAGAATTATCAGGAGTTTGGAGTAATCACTGTAAACTTCTTTCACTGCTTTAAACTTCTTCTTTGTGAGTGGGTAGCTTTCGAGGACTACTGTTCTCGTCAGTTTCACTCGTTCTCGACCTCCGTGAGGAGTTTTTTGAATCCTTGAACGAGCTTCTTGTTCTTGCGACCGTAAAGTCTTCCCGCAAAACTGGTTATTATTGTAATCAAATCCTCGACAAGTTCTTCTTTTGGTGTTTTATCCTTCTTGAAGACTGTTTCAATCCTCACGTTGTAGGCTGTGAAGAGTTCTTCCAGGTATTTGAACCCGAATCGTGTGAGCCTGTCAGGGTGTGTGATGATGAGGACATCATACTCCTTGTTTTTTGCTAAATTGATTAGTTTTTTGAGGCCTTTTCTGTTCTCGTTCAATCCTGAGGCGATTTCCTTAACCTCATCCACGATTTGGTAGCCTTTACTAACTGCATATTGTTCAAGAGTTTTGAGTTGGGTTTCCAAGTCTTCTTTCTGGTCTCTTCCTGAGACTCTGGCGTAGAGGACTGCTCTTGTTGTTTCTTGTTTTTTACCGAGTAGTTTTTGAACTTCTTCTTCTGGAATTCTGTAGTCTCGGCCTATTTTGATGGCCTTGATTTTTCCAGCGTGGATCCAGCGGATTATGGTGACTTTATTGTAATTGAGGAGTTCCGCAACCTCTGAAGGTTTGTAAAACTTGGGCATTAATGACACCTAAGTATTAGTATGCAACGAAAATATTTAAACCCTTCGAAAGACACTACTCAGAGAACAGCCTGTGAGTGTTCGAGTGACCCGCTCCGCCATAGTGAACTGAAAGAGAAGGAGGATTAACAGAGTAGTCTAAGCCAGGCACCCGTAGTATCACGGGAGATAAAACTCCACGTGAAGAAGACCCGTCACGACCAGGTAGAAAAGTAGCTCAGGAAATGAGTCTGGTGTGTACCTAACCACACCGTTCTCGCTAGGATGAAACGGTGTATAACGTTATATAACAGCTTCACTTGACTCTAAACTTCATCCTTGAGAGGAACACGTAAGCATCCTTACGTAAACTCCTTGGAACGTAATCCACCAATATATTAGCCTCCTGCACGGCCTTTTTAACCTGCTTCCCAGCAGAGAACATACCACTTTTCAGTATCTTCTCAACCACGTCAACTATCCAACCCTCGACGGACTTCTCAGAGTAGAGATCCTTCCCCTCGATCCAAACTCTCTCGTTTCTAGCATAGAACCTTAAGCCATGTGACGAGAAGTAGAGGGGCCCCCTCTTTATCGAAACCTTCGGTCTCTCGAGCCTATCAACCTCGAGGAAGATGAAGTTTCTACCGTAGTCAATCCCTAGAACCTTAAAGCCCTCTAGCTCGAGTTGCCTAGCTAGGCCTTTAGCCGTCTTCTCAACCTGGGGCAGTAGAAGGTCATCAACGATATCAGGTGGATCAAATAAGAGGGTAAGAAGGTGAGTTCTCTTCCTCCTGAGCTCCTCCAAGTAGTTCCCTACAGCAACTTTGGGGAAGAAGTAGTTAAGCGAAGGGCTCTCCAGGAACTTCTTCGCGTTAAAGTAGAAGAGGCCATAGCGCTCCCAGCTTAAGTTGGCCGCAACATTCCTCCTGGGGTCTATAGGATCTATAACTATCAAGGGTTTATCTTCCTCTACCTCCCTCTTTACGGTCTTCATCGCTATCTCGGGCTCTCTCTTAAGCCAATTCCCAGGATCAATAACCTTCTGCCTGAGCATGAAGTCATGCTTTTCTAGAACCTCTAGGAAGGAGCCGAACTTTATAACGAGGATCTCCGCAAGGTATCCAGAGAACCCCCTAACGTAGATCTCGCTCCCATAAGCGTTTATTCCCTTTAGGAATTTCTTTAACAGTCTAACCTCATCGTTCCTCCCGTTGAGGTTCTCTAGAACCCATCTCGTGTGGAGTATAGACCTATCAACGGCAGTCCTCACATCCCTCCAATCCCTAACGTCATAGCAGGGGACGAGATCAACTTGAAAACCCTTATAGTAGGCCCTAACGTAGGGGTGCTCAGCGTAAGCCACTTCATACCTCTCCAATTTTTTCCCGATTTCCTTGGCTAGCTCAAGACCCCTCTCCCTGAGCTCCTCAAGGGGGATATCCAATGGAAAGGCCAAGAACAAGTCTATATCGTGATCGCCCCTCAGAAAGGTATCCTTCTCAAGGGATCCAACAAAGTAAGGCCTAACCTCGATACCAAGTTCCTCTGATGAGGATTTAACTAGCTCAAGGAGATACAATCTAACTTCATTCAACTCTTTATAATCCTCTTCCCTGGGCTTTATCCTCTCAAGGACTTGAGCTAAAAGCTCCATGGATATCACTCCGAGAGCTCGAACCTTGCCAAAGTTTCATATATCGGCCCCTTTGGAGTTAGCGTGCTCTTCTTCAGCTCTATCGCCTCAACCCTGAAGGTTCCGAAGTCCTCGTTGGCCAATTCCTTGAGCTTCATTGCCAAGCCGAGCTTATCCTTAACGAACTTAACCCTGCCAATTGTAACGTGGGCAACGAACTCCTTGTCCTTCTTGAAGCCTAGCTTTGAAAGTTCCCTCTCTATATCCTGGGCTATGGCCTTTATCCCCTCGTCGTTCTCAACTCCAGCCCATATAACCCTAACGTAGTTTGGATTCGGGAAGACCCCTATTCCCTTAACCCTCACTTCATGCTTCTTGTGCCTTTTGGCTATCTCCGCGAGAATTTTCTTTATCTCCTCGGCCTGCTCCTGCGTAATCTCGCCAAGAAACTTCAACGTTATGTGCAGGTTCTCCCTCTCAACGAACTTAATCTTCGCCTCTTTAGTTCCTATGAAGTCCTGAGCCCTAACTATGGCATCCCTAACCTCCTCGCTGACGTCTATGGCTATAAACGCCCTCATGATACCACCTAGGGAAAATTAGGGAGAAAGGTTAAAGAGATTTTGGGGAGAGTTATCAAAGGATGATGAAGGATCCAGCTCTGACCGGTGATGAGGCCTGCGATGACTGACGGTGATTAAAATGGAGTTCCATAACAGGGAGAAGGAAATTGAGGGACTTATGAGGATAATAAAAAGTGAGCCAACGCTAATTACATTCATCTATGGGCCAATAAACAGCGGGAAAACAGCTTTAATTAAGAAGGTAATCGAAGATCTCCCGAAGGACTACGTGGCATTCTACATCAACCTCAGGGAGAGAATGATAAAAGACTACAGGGACTTTATTCAAGAACTCTTCGAAACCTTTGACGTTAAAGAGAACTTACTCCTCGACTTATTGGAGGAAACCACGAAGTTCATGGGAATTCCAATTTCAAGAAACTTACTTGAGAAGATATTTAGCAGAGATAAGCCCGGAGATGCATTCAAGTACATCGTGAATCTTACAAGGAAGCTCAAGGACAGCGGAAGGACGCCAATAATAGTATTGGACGAGCTCCAGAAGATTAAGGACATTAAGATAAACGGCTACCTGCTGTACGAGCTCTTCAACTTCTTCATAAGCCTGACTAAGGAGAACCACTCAGCCCACGTCTTCGCTATAACCTCAGATTCGCTGTTTATAGAGAGAGTGTTCAGAGAAACGAAGCTCTATGGGAGGGCGAGATACTTCCTCGTAGACGATTTCGATTATAAAACCACCGAAGAGTTCTTAAGAAAACACGGATTCTCAAGTGAAGAAATTGAGCTAACGTGGAAATACTTCGGAGGTAAACCCGTGTTCTTGATTGAGGCTATAAACAACAAGGATAACATAAAAGAATTTTGTGCAAGCCAGCTTTCGTTAAGGAAAAGGCAAATAAAAGAGATAATAAAGGGAAGGAATTTCAAAATTCTCAAAGAGTTTAAGGATAAGGAAGAGATTATTGTTGAAGAAATTGATGAGGAAATAGAGTACCTAGTGGAAAACAACATCCTGTTCTTCGATCCTGTAAGGGGAATCCTAAAGCCACAGTCAAGGCTCGATCTACTCGCAATCAGGGAAATAGCTCCCTGACGAGCTCCTCCACTTTCTCCTTTGCGTTTCCTATTATGGGCTCACCATGGGCTGGATAAAGGTTCTCGAAGTCTATCTCAAGCAATTCCTTGATCCTCTGTCTGTTCTCTTCAGGATTCAAGGAGTACATCCGTGGAATCTCCTTTAACCTCCCATTTTCCTCCATCAGGAGATCCCCAGGGAACAAAGACTTTGATTCCAAGTCCAAGAGAACTATGCTGCCCTGAGTGTGCCCGGGCATGTGGAATACCTTCAATCCCTCAATGACTTCTCCACCTTTAACTTTCACATCCACCTCCCCAATCCTGGGAGCATCTAATTCATGGGCAACAACCTTAATCCCTGGGAACTTCTCCTTTAGACATCTCAGGGAGCCCGTGTGATCAAAGTGGTGGTGGGTAAGAAAGACCATGGTCAAAGGCTTACCAAGCTCCTTAACTTTCTCAACTATCTTTTCACAGGTCTCCTCGAGACCGGCATCTACGAGGATTAAGTGGTCTTCTCTCTCGATCATGTACACGTTAACGAACCTGTCAAATATCCTGTGGATCATCTCCTCCACCTCAATATCACGATTAAAGCAAGGACACTTATAACACCAAGGGTCCACCATGGGAAGCACTTTAACTCAGACCTAGAAACTGTGAAATTTGTGGGAATTTCCTCATAATTAAGGGTAAAACCTGTGATGTTCTCGGGGGCTATAACTTCACCATCCAATTTCATCACGAAGCTTGAAGATTCCGTATTCACAATGCATGTATCTTGGCACTTCAGACCGGTGACGTTAAGCGTCCAGAAAATATCGTCCCCAGATAAGCCCTCCGTGTAGTACTTTGCCCAAGATACTTTCCCATCCTTGAGTATTCTGGCTACAAAGTAGTAACCTATCCAAGGAGCATCGCTACCTCCTCCAGCAATCCCAGCCACTATCGCCGAGTCCTTTAGGAAGACTACTGCCTCTGGAACCATATAGTATTCCGAGGCGATGACCTTTTGTACAGCCAAATTCCCGTCCCTGTCCAAAACTGCCATCCAAAGTGAGTCCCTAGGGTGGGCAGGCATCTTCGCGGAGCCGATAACTAAAACATTTGAACCAAAGTCGTGGTAATCAATAATGTTAACGCAGAATCACGGGGAAGTTGAATTAAAGGTGACAACCCAGGAGCACTCCTTCACCACATCATTCCCAGCAGCTACCTAAGGAAGGATTAACAGCATTACAAATAGTGATATCCACTTCATGATTTAAAGTTGGTCAAAAATATATAAAGCTACTCTTTGGTAACGACTGGAAATTCCTCCCATGGGAAGACTATCCACTTGTCAGTCCTGAAGACGTAATAGTCCGGAACTACGGAAGTCCATGGCTTCATAGCCAAGCAGGCGACCTTTATCTCCCTCGCACCAAGCTTCTTCACTTCCCCTATTACTACCTCTAAGGTTTTTCCAGTATCACTGACGTCATCCACTATCACAACCTTCTTGTCCTTGAGATCCCCATGTATCGGGATTGTAATTACAGGCTTCTCAGCCCTCTCATCTATCCCCTTGTAGAACTTAACGTCGATTACCTTGAGCGGAAGATCACCAAGGATGTGGCTCAACCTAACGGCTGGAATTAACCCTCCCCTTGCGACGCCAACGATTACATCTGGCTTGTACTCTCTCAGCTTATCGGCTAGAGCAAATATCGCCCTGTCAACCTGCCACCAAGTTAGATAGACCTTGTCCATTTTCTCACCCCCTTTGCTCTCCAGTTAACACCTGAATTTAAAAATCCACCGAAAAGCTGAGGCATGTTTGTCAGGATGTTGCAATATTGTGTAAAACAGCAGTTAACAATATTTATAAAGATATGTAAAGTATGAGTTAACATGATTGGACTACTTGAAGATCAGAATCCATGGTGGATACATGAGGAAGATCCTGAATTAAAGGAATTTAAGAAGCTGAGGTACAGGATAACGCCGAAGTGGATAGAAGAAATCTCCCTCCAGCCATTCTCCCTTAATTTCATTCTCGGACCAAGGAGAGTTGGGAAAACCCTCGGAATGAAGCTACTGATAAAAAACATCCTGGAGAATTCAAAAAACCCGTACTCAGTATTCTACTTCGACTGCAGCATTTTAGAGAACTATAAAGAACTCGTTGAGATAATGGAAGCATACTTCAAAATAAGAAGGCGCAAAGGAGTAAAGAGCTCGTATATATTCCTTGATGAAGTAACCTTACTCCCGGACTGGTGGAGGGGAGTTAAGTACCTTATTGATAGGAAAAAATTCATTGATGACGTTCTCACGGTAACCGGATCAATAACCCTCGCCAGAGAAAGAATTATAGGAGCATTTGGGGGAAGAATGGGTAGAGGAAGAATTATAGAGGTTACTCCGCTCTCATTCAGAGAGTACTATCACTTATTCTACCAAGAGTTTGCTCGCTCAAAGGCCAGTGAAATCTTCGAGAACTACCTAGAAACCGGAGGATACTTGGCCTATCTCAATGGCATGCTCACGACAAAAGACGTGATCTTAACGATAAAATCAGATATTCTAACCCTTGGAAAGAGCACGAGCATTGCTAGGGATGTTATCGGAGCCATAATTGACGTTGCTCCCGATCCTGTATCCTTCAGAAAGCTTGCCGAAAGGTCAGGCGTATCAGTTCCGACGGTAAGAGAGTACATTGAAGTGTTTGAAGCCCTTCACATTCTCCTTCAAATACCCTTCAGGGATGAAGGAGGGAGAATAATAGAGAGAAAAGATAGGAAGTTCATAATAAGAGACCCCCTAATTGCAAGAGCTTTAGCAGAGTGGGCGGGGAGGGAGATAGGAAAAGAGGTGCTGTACGAGTGGATCGTGCAGGAACACCTATACAGGAAATTTGGAGAGGTATTTTATTTCAGAACGGATAAATATGAGATCGACGCAGTTGCTAAGGGAATCAAAATCGAGGTTAAGTCGGGGAGAATAAAGAGGAAGTATCCCAGGGGTGTGATAGTTATCGGCGGAGAGGAAATTCCAGAGTTCCTCTATAACTTAACATGACCCTTATAAAGGCCCCTCACATCCTGGGGAAGCAAATTAAGGAACTCATCCTCGCTCTTAAAGGGCCTCTTCGCCAGAATTTTAGCTAAGGTTTTCTTTCCTACCCCAGGGAGCCACTTCAAAACCTTGGAGCTCTCCCTGTTAACGTCAATTGGAACCGGAATTCCGGTGACGCTCCTAAGCCCGTGGTCGACTATCATTACGTCGTAATACTTGTCGAGCTCGAGCCTCTTGGGCACGCCAACTATCAGGGGGTAGCTTCCAAACTGCCTGCCGAAAGTTAAACCATTATCATAAACCTCCATCCTCACGTCCCTCAGAATCGTCCCTACTGGAACGACCCTCTTGAGCATTGGGAGGTCTATCTCATGCCTTATCTTGTGCCTGTAGTGCTCTATCAGCTTCTTGTGCTTTTCAGTCTTCACCCTATCCCTCATGTTCCAAAGCGGCGTCCCAGGGAATACAACGACCTGCCTGATGTTTATCCTCCTAACCATCAAGCCGTCGTCGAGTATCTTCTTCAGGAACTGAAATGTAAGTTCGTACGTTCTCTTTGTCTCTCCAGGAAGTCCAAAGATTATGTTTATCCCAGGGAGGAGCCAGGGAAGACCATTGTAGCCTCTCTTCCCCCCGACCTCGTTTATTATCTTTACGGCCTCGTATGTTTCCTCTGGAGTAGCGTTGAGGTTATTCAACTTGGCAACCTTTGGATCCGCAGTTTCCAATCCAAAGGCAACCACGTTCCCCGGGGTTCCGTACTTAATTATGGCCTTTGCAATCCTTCTGCTCTCCTCGGGGTAGTTAGCGATCACCGCTGGATTTGCATTGTCCACGTGGAGGGTTTTAACGTTTGGTGCAGCACTTCTAACTGCTTTAAACAGCTTCTCAACTTCCTCGGGCTTTGGAATTGGAACCCTGCCGTTGGGCTCGGCCATGTAGGAGAAGATGCAGCTCTGCCTCCCTATCCTGAAGTGCCTCACTCCCAACCTGTATAGGACTTCAACTTCCTGGGCAACGAATTCCTGGGGCCTGTTCTCTACGACGGGGTAGCGAACCGGCTCCGTGCAGAAGGAACAGCCCCCTATACCCATTGCCTTGGGACAGCCACGCTGGGTTTCTATCTCGGCTAATACGAATTCAGGATAGCCCGGGAACTGCTTAACTACTTCAGCTCCCAGTAAAGCGTAGAGCTGCAACTCCCCATAGCTTCTAAACCTAAAGGGATCTAGATCCCTTCCCGAGAAGTAGTCGTAGAGGAAGGCCTCAAGGTCGCCGTAGACTACGTAATCGAAAACCTCCTCGGCGAACTTGAGTTCCTTTGTGGTTATCTTAACTCCACCCATCTTTGCTGAGCCCATGAAAGCGGGACCACCAAGGATCTTGACAGCATTAAATCCGCTTATGAACTTTGCAACCTCCTCAACGCTCCCAGGAACCGCGGAGAGATACTTTCCAGGAGTGTGAAGGCCGCCAATGAAGATTATAACATCGGCTTTCTCAAGTATCTCCCTAACCTTAGGGAAGTTTGGCGTCTTGTTCTTCGTCCTAATGCCGTCTTCACCCTCGAATGTCGCCCTTAAATCGTCAATCGTGAGGTAGAATACGTTAGCATCTCTCCTAGCCTTCTTTATCGCACCATAAGCGTACCTTGGGTAGAGACCTATGTAGGGAGGAACGCCAAGCCCCGCGGGCTCGTCCGTGTAGCCGTCTATTATTGCAACTATCATCTTAGACGAGAACACAGGAGGGGATAAAAACCTTATCCAACCTCATCCAACGCCCTCCTTATTGCCAAGAGCTCAAGCCTCCCCTGAGGCCTTAGAAGTCTTTTCCTCGGATCAAAGAAGAGGACATTGTTCTTAACAGTCCAGAAAACTGCATCGTCGATCTCATTGCACTTTATTGCCTCTTTATCGTTAAACTCATTAAGAAGGGGCAAAATATCCCTGAATAACTCTGGATTCTTTCTCCTCATCGAGTTTAGGGAGAGGACTAACCAACTCGTCCTATCCTCAAGCGTTCCCTCGCACCACTCCTTGAGTTCCTCCCTATGCTTTAGTGCTTCAACAAGATAAACAGGCTTACCCCCAAAGTAGCTCCAAACTAACTCAGCCTCATCATTAGTGAATCCCTGGGACACGAGGAATTTAAGGGCAGTTTCTCTCTCAAAATCATCAACTAGGAAGTAATCTGCTCTTCCCTGGAGCATTGCCTCGTTGTAGACCTTCTCTATGAAGAGACTATCAGAAGTAACGACAAAAACATGGCTTAAACGAGTTTCTTTTGTGAGCCTAACGAAGAAGTTAAAGAGTTTGTATATT
Source organism: Pyrococcus kukulkanii (assembly GCF_041647995.1). Classification (NCBI taxonomy): domain Archaea; kingdom Methanobacteriati; phylum Methanobacteriota; class Thermococci; order Thermococcales; family Thermococcaceae; genus Pyrococcus; species Pyrococcus kukulkanii. The sequence goes on along the minus strand of NZ_JARRIB010000007.1, from coordinate 42,137 downwards.
AAAAGACCATCTATCTTTAAATCACTCACAACCTGCAGTTCGTCAATTATCAAAATCGGTTTTCTTCCTTTCTCCTTAAGCTCTCTTAAGTAATTTTCGAGGAATACAAAGGGATCTTCGTCTTTATTTTCCAGGATTTTTTTAAAAACCCCCTCAGGAACTGGAATACCACCATAAGCTAGACCACTTTTCAGGAGTTCTGCCAAGAGTTCCTTCGGAGAGCCTTCCCTAACACTAAAGAGAACCTTCATAAAGTCTTCATAGCTATTAACAAAACGTCCTCTCAGATTTATATAAAAAACCGTGAAGTCTTTAGCAATTCTTTTAGTTAGTTCAGACATTAGAACTGTTTTCCCAGAGTTTATCGGGCCGTAGATAAAGGTTATCATGTTTGGATCATAGGAAACCATTTTCAGCAACTTCCCAAGCTCCCTCTCCCTATCGAAGAACATGCTACCACCTAAGCTAATATTGATAAAGGAGTAAAAAGGTTATCCCAGGAGCCAGTCAACGAGCTTCAGACCCTCCAATGCTTCAGGGGTGTAGGGCATCACGACGTGGTGGTTACCTAAGGCTTTCTCTAAGAACTCCCTTCCTATGTCCACCACCAGCTGAGTTCTGCAGAGGCCCTCCTCAAGGAGGCCACTCCTCACTTTTCTCGCAACGAAGTAGGAAAGCTTTGAGTAGTCTAGGCTCACCCTACCTATTATGAGCCTATCATATTTTATCTCGCACGTTACGGCATAGGGACAACCGCTCTCAAAGTGGGAAACTATGCCACAGTTCCTCCCCAGGGTAGGTGCTATCGTACAGTGAGCAAGCTTCAGCTCACCATTTTTCGTGAATCCACTTGGGTTTGCTATCCATCCGGGACTGTCGGTTAGCTCATAGCTTATCGTGAGCATGAGCAAGCTGTGAAAGTCATCCTCACATGCCGTTGGAATTCCCTCGGCGTTCATCATTGCCACAGCAAGGCAGGGGGTAACCTTATACTTGACAACGAAGGGGAAGCAGTCAATTACTATAGCGTTAGCTTTGTACTCGTCCTTTAGCTTCTTTAGCGCGTAATAAATCCTCACGACATCCCTGACCTTCTCCCCTTCAGCGTTTATGAGAACCCTGACCTTGGCCAGAAGATCTTTTATTTCACTCTCGCTTGCACTCCACCCAACCTCCTTTATCCTTTCGTAGCTTATGGCATAGACTTTAGAACCAAAAACCCCTGAGAAGGCCTTAGCGTTTTCGCTTACTTTACCATCACTCGTTATCTCGAGGATCCTTAGGCCCTTCAACCTTTTATACGCTTTCAACCCCCTTATTAAACCAATTAGCTCCTCAGGAGATTCCGCATGGTACAGGTAAACGTTGTAACCATTCGCCTCAGCCCAAGCCTTAGCGGATAAACCGCTTGGAAGGCTGTTGTGCTTTCCATGGGTAATTAAAATTGTCGGCTTTCCAGCTTTTATTACTTCCTTGGCTTTCTTACTGGTTCCCCCAGTCAACAGGAAAAGTAACACAATATCAGCACCATCTACTCCAGAAACCTCATTCACATCCTTAAAGCTCACGAGATCCTTAGGGAATACCTCCCTAAAGCTCTCCATGACCTTCCTATAGTAACTTTCGCCATGAAGCTCACTTGCCAAGAATAAGCCCACAATTTCCACATTTGCCACCTCCATTATAACTTTTCAAGTGCCTTCCTTATCGCTAAAAGTTCAAGCCTCCCTTGAGGCCTTAAAATTCCCCTCCTTGGATCGAGGAATAGAACATGGTTTTTAACCGTCCAAGCCACTGCATCATCTATATCTAGACACTCAATTTCCTCACTCCACCTGAACTTTCCAAGTAGACTCAAAACTTCTTCAAAAAGCTCTTTGTTAGTTCTTCTAAGTGAGTTGAGGGAATAGAGCAACCAATGGAACTTAGCCTCAAGCGTTCCCTCGCACCACTCCTTGAGTTCCTCCCTATGCTTTAGTGCTTCAACAAGATAAACAGGCTTACCCCCAAAGTAGCTCCAAACTAACTCAGCATCATCCCTACTAAGTCCGTTGACCTTAAGGAAGTCCAAGGCAGTCTTTCTATCAAAGTCATCAACTAGGAAGTAATCTGCTCTTCCCTGGAGCATTGCCTCGTTGTAGATTTTCTCTATGAAGAGGCTGTCTGATGTGACAGCAAAAACATGGGCTAAGTGCTCCTCCTTAGTCAAGTGAACAAAGAAGTTGAACATCTCATAGATCAGCGAACCATTAACCTTCAAGTCCCCAATAACCTGTAACTCATCAACAATCAGAATAGGATTCTTCCCCACCCTCCTAATTTCTTCCATAAGAGTCGCGATATATGTAAAAGCATTTTTTGGCTTCTTTTCCATAACTATTCTCTCAAAAAGCTCACTAGGAATTGGAAATCCAAAAACTTCCTTTCCAACGGAGAGAACTAGAGAAATTGCATCCTTTAAAGTTCTAATATTGTTTCTAAGATCTAGTGAGAACAACACACTAACAAACTCTTCATAACCTGTAATAGGAGATCTCCTGAAATTAATTTTGAAAGCTAAGTAGTCGTCTGGAAGCCTCTTGATGAACTCATCAATCAAAGCAGTTTTTCCAGAGTTTATTGGGCCGTAGACAAACGTTATCATGTTTGGTTCATAAGATATTAAGCTCAGTAAAGCCCTAAGTTCTTCCTCCCTATCGAAGAACATGCCATCCACCAATAACTAATCCAGAGGAGATGATAAAAATATTGCTTGAAGAAAGAGAAGAATTCAGAAGAGATCCTCTTCTTCCTCTTCCTCGAAGAGCTGCCTCCTTGCAGCCTCGAGCATGAGCTTCCTCTCTTCCTGAGCAACTACCTGCCTGATTAGCTGCACTGCATCTGGGTTGGCTGAGATGCTGTCAATACCAAGCCTGACAAGTATTCTTGCCATCTTCGGATCACTTCCGGCCTGTCCGCAGATGCTGGTCTCGACTCCGTACTTCTTACAGACCTTAATGACGTGCTTGATTAACTTGAGCACTGCTGGGTGGGTCTCATCATAGAGCTTGGCAACCCTCTCGTTGTCCCTGTCAATTGCGAGCGTGTACTGGGTCAGGTCGTTAGTTCCAAAGCTGATGAAGTCGATTCCCTCCTTGACGAGATCCTCGATAATTATTGCCGCAGCTGGAACCTCGATCATGACACCCCAAGCAACGTCCTTGTGTGGCTCAAGACCAACCTCTCTAGCTATCTCCTTGGCCTTCCTTATCTGCTCTGGGTGGCTAACGAGTGGTAGCATTACACCAATGTTGTTGTAGCCCTTCTCAACGACCTTCTTGATGGCCTTGAACTCGGCCCTGAGAAGCTCCGGCTGATCAAGACCTCTCCTGATGCCTCTCCATCCAAGCATTGGGTTTCTCTCTTCTGGCTCGTCCTCTCCACCAGGCATCTCCCTGAACTCATTGGTTGGAGCGTCAAGGGTTCTGTACCAAACTGGCCTTGGATAGAATGCTGCTGCAACCTTCTCAATTCCCTCAGCAAGCCTCTCAACAAGCTCCTCCTCCTTGCCTTCCCTGATAAACTTGATCGGGTGCTGACCGATGCTGAGAATCATGTGCTCAGCCCTAAGTAGTCCTACACCATCAGCTCCAGTAGCTGCAGCCCTCTCAGCAACCTCAGGCATTGAAACGTTGACCTTGATGAGTGTTCCAGTGACCAATGGCGCGGCAGCAACTGCTCCTCCAGCGGCCTCAGCCTTAGCCTCCTCCTCCTTCTTGACTAGGCTCTTGACGATTCCCTTGTAAACGAGACCTCTCGCACCGTCAACTGTAACGTACATTCCGGTCTTGAGCTTCTTGGTTGCCTCCTTGGTACCAACGACACATGGAATTCCGAGCTCTCTTGAAACTATTGCAGCGTGGCTCGTCCTTCCACCCTCGTCGGTAATGATTGCAGCGGCCCTCTTCATCGCTGGAACCATGTCTGGGTTGGTCATTGTTGTAACGAGAACATCTCCTTCCTTGACCTTGTCGATCTCGCTTGCATCGAATATAACTACAACCCTACCTGCACCAATTCCTGGTGAGGCACCAAGACCCTTGAGGATGACCTCTGCCTCCTCAACTTCCTCTACCTCCTCACCAGCAGCCTCCTCCTCTTTAAGGGTTGTGACAGGTCTTGACTGAACGATGTAAAGCTTGCCGTCGTCCTTGTCATAAGCCCACTCAATGTCCTGCGGCCAGCCGTAGTGCTCTTCAATCTTTTGGCCCATCTTCGCAACTTCAATTATCTGCTCGTCAGTAAGAACCTGCTTCTCAACCCACTCTGGGCCAAGGTGCTCAGCTACCTTAACCATGACGGTTCCCTTACCGGTCTCAGGGTTCCTGATGACCATGACCTCCTTCTTTGCAATGACCTTCTCCTTAATCTTCCAGGTGCCCTTCTCGACGATGTACTCATCGGGGGTTACGGCACCACTAACTACAGCCTCACCAAGGCCCCAGGAAGCGTTGATCATTATCTCGTTCCTGTCGTTGGTAACCGGGTTAGCGGTGAACATGACACCGCTCTTCTCGCTGTTGACCATCTTCTGAACTACAGCTGAGAGGTAGACCTTGCTGTGGTCGAAGCCCTGCTTGGCCCTGTAGAAGGTTGCCCTTGCAGTCCAGAGTGAGGCCCAGCACTTCTTCACCTTGTCGATAACATCGTCAGCACCAAGAACGTCAAGGTAGGTCTCCTGCTGACCGGCGAATGAAGCCTCTGGGAGATCCTCAGCGGTAGCTGATGATCTTACGGCAACGTAAACCTCCTCCTGACCGAACCTCTGGCTGAGCTCCCTGTAAGCCTGCTTGATCTCATCTGCGATCTCTGGGGGCATGTCAAGGGCCTTTATGAGCTCTCTAATTACCTCAGTATTCTCCTGGAGCTGCTTTGAGTCATCAACGTTAGTTCTGCCGATTATGTCCATAATCCACTCCTGGAGAACCCTCGGCTCGTCAGGAGCCTGGGCGAGAACTTCAGCTATAGTTCCCTTGTTAGCCTTTTCCCCAAGGATCCTCTTAATATCTTCCTTAGAAACCTTAACATTCTCAACAAAGTACTTATATGCCTCAGCCGTAACACAGAATCCCGGCGGAACTGGAATGCCAGCCCTTGTCATTTCACCGAGATTCGCTCCCTTACCACCAACAAGTGGCACATCTTCTTTACTGAGTTCCTCAAACCACTTTATGAACTTGTAGGCCATTTCCATTCACCTCCAGCTGAGAATAACCGAGAGTGATAAAGAAAGAACGTATTTAAAATTAACGTGAATAGCTTAGTTCTTTAATGACCATTTCTGAAATTTAGCCCAATAAATGTGCAAAAGTTGGGATATTCCCAAAATAAATTTGGACTAAATTGGGCTAAACTTCAAAAGCTTGTGCTCTTTAACAAGATCATTGACAAAGTACAACCCCTGCTCATAATTGTAAATGTAAGAGAGATACCTATATATCCCTACTAGGGAATCCAATGGCCTAGGTTCTTTATTTGGATCATAAGTTTCCCTTATGAATTTTAGTTCAAGATCCCTCAGTTCATAATATCCAGCAACATGGAAAATGAAAGCTAGTTGAGCGTAAGTCACCCTGGAGTATGTATACCCAACCCCCTCAAGCTTTAACCTACCATCATCTTCTATATTCTCCATAAGCCACTTAGCAGCTTTTTTTACAGAGACTAAAACTGTGTGATTTTTAGTTATTTGATAGTACCTTGCCAACCCACTTGCGATTGCTATCGTTGTCCCAATATTTTCATTCCAGCTCCCATCATCTTTTTGAGCTTGAAGGAGCTTGTTCAATATATTAGCCTCAGTAACATTGTTTAGGATACCAAATTCCTTATATATTGGGAGCAATAAAGCATCAATAACAAGAGAGCCCTTTTTATCCTTACTAGTTGTCATGAAGTAATCTTCTTTTTCCCTTAACTTTAGGAACTCAAGACTTTTCTCAATTTCAGGTACGTTTAAGCCTTTGAGGGGCTCAATAGTATATGCCGTGTATAAGGTGTAATTGTTTGGGGGAACTCCCCACGGATAAGAGCCATCATCCATCCTCTTATATACTAACCATTTAAGTAGCCACCTATATCTTTCTTCAAAATCTCTATTTCCCGACATTTTATAAAGTTCATAGTACATCCTAGCAATCCAAGCGTTTAAGTTAAAGTACGCTTTATATGAATCATCATAATCAGCATAATTGTAGCCCGTCCAGAACTGTTCTAGAAATGATACCAGTGGAGAAAACATCCCATTAGGAGCGAGAGGATCGATTTTGTTAGGTTTTATTGGAGGATCTGGAATAAATCTGTATATCTGCGAATTGCCATTGCAAAATTCAAGCCTAAAATGTGGATCATATGGAGCGTACTCCATAAGACCATATTTTACAAAACCATAAGATAGCCTTATTCTGTCAACAAATACATAACTAACGTTGTATTTCTTCAGCAGGTAATACACCCTCTGCCTCTGATTTGAAGCAAACATGATAACATGATCCATATATGCTCGCTTGGCTTCTTTTGTTTCGGGAGCTTCCGTGAAGAAACCCTGATAAACCTTTTTCCATATAACAACATCCTTCCTATGGGTATTTCCAATAAGTAGGTACCCCATATCCCACCATACAAGAATCGTTGCATCTTCTGGCGTATTTTTAATAATCCACTGGTAAGCCTCCTTATCGACTATTGTCGGTGGGCTAATATAGTTTGAAGCGGCATATCCCCCCTGAACAATAGGAGCTACAACCATTAACCCACTAAGAAGCATAGAAACGCACTTTTGCCCAGGGATACTTTTACATATGCTAGAACCAAATCCCCGAACATTCGAAAACAGTATGGCTAAATAATGGCCAGTATTTGGATAGATCTCATAAAGAAATAATTCCGAAGCCATTAAGGACAAGGGTATGGAGGCATATGGATCCCTAAATCTGAATGACATCCCTCCAGCAAACATAAAAGACCAAGCCCAGATTGCTATTCCCCTCCTTATACAATCCTGCATCAGGTACCTTCTAGTCGCCATAACCCCAAGTGCTAACTGAACAACACCTATCCACTTAAAGTACCCAAGAAAGCTCACCTCACTTCTTTGTAGCCTTGAAATAAGCCCTCCAATGGTGGATTTAATTATTGGAAGCCAATTATAAGCAAGATACCCGATTATGGCAAAGACTAGCAAAATATGAACATATCTACTAACCACATCCCAGTACCTTGATAGTATCAATATCCCTGCAACGATTACGAAAAATAGCCATCCCCTATGAGTCATAGAGTATATTAAAAGGACGATAATTAGATATGGCAACCCAGCTTTCTCCCCCTTAAGGAACTTAACTAAGAAATATAAGGCCACTGAAAATAGGAATAAACCCAAATTCTCAGGAATATAAAGGCTCGTTCTGTATATAAAGTTAGGAGAGAATGACAAAAAAGTTGCCGCAATTAAGGCAACCCTTTTGTTCCCAGCTATCTCGGCAAAGGCATAGTAAAATCCAATTACAGCTAAGGTGCCATATATAGCTGGGAGGAGATAGAATAGTAAATCAGTATGGAAAAACTTATACAATAATGCCCCAATTATGTGGAAGAGAGGAGGATAACTGTAAGGTTTAAGTCCTAACAAGGACAGGGGATCCTTTGAAATTGAAAGTATCCCCTCCCTAACTAATCTGAGGGTGATGTCCCTATGAAGGTATTCATCATAGACAACAAGGACCATCATCCTATGAGGGATAAGTCTAACGATAAAGGACGCTATGATTAGAAGGACGATCCCAAGGTTTAATTTCCTTCCCATTGCAATCACCTTTTTAAAGTGCGGCCTAATTCAATAGTGATGAGGAAATTCCACGTGTTCAACACGACCTTCATATTTTACGTGCTCCTTATAACGTTTACACTCTTAAATAAAGATATAAGGGCTGTTATATATTCCAGGGGATACAAACCTCATGAAGTGGCAGTTGGAATGACACTCTTGCTTCTAAATTTTCTTGCCATGAATATCGGCTGGGAGATATGGAAGTTTAAGATTCCAAACGTTGTATATGAGGCAGTAATTATATTGTTCTCCTTCATATATTTCCCGATTGGCCCAGTTATGGCCCTCATATTATTATTTTTTTACAGAAAGGGTGTTGATGTATATTCAAAAAGCGTACCCATTGCCTTCTCATGCTCCCTTTTAATTCCGATACTTGCATTTCTAGTCATTGGAGTCCCACTATTTAACCAGTCACTTAGGTTTGAGTTCTCAGGGATCCTCGGGATCTCTGCATATTTGAGCACAATAGCCATAATATACTCAAACATAGACCGAAGGATAAAACTAGTTTATACTCTTACGATGGTCGCAATATTCTTCATTGGAACTTTCAGGTCATACATCCTCTGGATAACAGTTGCATATCTTCTTTCTATCTCTAAGAGGGATGTAAAGGCAAAGAACACCATCATCGTGGGGATTGCTGGCATTGCAATACTGATACTTAGCGGAAACATTGAAAAGCTACTTGTCAGAATCGGGTTCACGTTCCTAACGTTTACTAATCTTGCAGTTAGGGGGATGCCTTGGGGGATTTATCACGGAGGCCTACTTTTTTCTCCAGATCCCAGAAGACTTGTCGCAACTTTTCTTGGTGGTAAGGGACGATATACTTATTTAATATTCGGCCAACCAGTGGCTGATTTTGGTATCCTGGGGATCATTGAAAGCTTCTTAATTGGTATCATGGCAAGGGAAAGTGAAATAAGGGAAGAGTCTTTAAATTTCACAATTTCAATCCTGGTGTATTCTATAGACGCTGGAATAGATAACAGGATATTATTGGCAATAATGGGAGCAATACTGAGTGGGAGGGTAAGAAATGAAGAGGGCAGTAGTCCTATTCTCGGGCGGATTAGATTCAACAGCTTGCCTCTACTGGGCAAAGAAGAATTACGAAGAGGTGATCATGCTCACGGTTAACTATGGGAGTAATGAGGAGAAAGTCACAAACAGGGTAGCGGAATTCTTCTCTAAAGAACTCAACGTTCCGCTGAAAATTATTAGACTAGACTTCCTCGAAGAGTTCTCCAAGATAGCTGGAACTACATTGGTGAGGGGAGAAACTCCCAGGGTAACAGCGGAAGAGCTAGAAAACGTTGAGAGGGCCAAGGAAACGGCCAAGGCAGTGTGGGTTCCAGCGAGAAATCTAGTTTTGATTTCAGTTGCCGCCTCTCTGCTTGACGCAATGGGCGGAGGGGATATAATTGTAGGCTTCAACGCCGAAGAAGGTGTTACATTCCCAGACAACACCCAGGACTTCGTTGAGAGAATTAACAAGGCACTAGAGCTAGCAACCATGAACCCCGTCAAGGTCATTGCCCCCCTCATAAATCTGGATAAGAGGGGGATAGCCAAACTGCTAAAAGAGCTAAATGCCAAGTACGAGTATTCGAACTCATGCTATATGCCCCAAGGATTCACCGAAGATGGAAAGCCAATACACTGCGGACAGTGCGAGAGCTGTGTGAGGAGGCACCGCGGGCTTATAAAGGGGATAGGGGAGGACAAGACGGTCTATCTGGTACCGCCAAAGTTGTAAGTTCACGGGGTGAACTAGTTCACCGGGTGAACCTATGTTTCTTCAGGGCCCCTGCCATAACAGAGAGGAGTTGTTTGATATGGAGGATGAACTTAGAACAATTACAAAGGCACTTAAAAACAATGCCTGGGTAGCCATCCTGGAGCCGAGAATGGCTGGAAAGACAAGTCTAGCTATTGTATCGGCAAACCTGACGGAAAAGAAGACCTTCTATGTGAATTTCAAAGGAGCAGAAAACCTGAGGAATGTGACTTTAAGGATACTCAGTGCATTAGGAAGATCAAAGATGAAGGGTATAAAAAGGGTAAGGGTAGGCCCGATAGAGGTAGAAAGGGAAGTCGAGAAACCCTCAGCAATCCTAGAGGATGTTCTCCTGGGACTTAAAAAGGCAGTTGTCGTGTTCGATGAAGTTCAGGACATAAAGCAGGGAGTGAACCAGTTCCTTAACATTCTGTCTTTGGTAAGGAACACGAGGAGAGACGTTGAATTCATCTTTACGGGGTCAGGGATTGGCCTTATGGACTCGCTCCTCAATCTAGACCCACAAAATCCCCTGTATGGGAGGGCCCAATAAAGATCGAAATTGGACCCTGGGATTTACAAACTGCCCTTGAGTTCCTTGAAAAAGGATTAAAGAAGTGTAATGCCCCGTTTACTTCCAAAGAGCTCTCAGAAACTATTGAGGAGTTGGGAACCCTGCCAGGATGGCTGAGCTTCTACGAGCTGAGGAGATGTACTGGAATTCCCCATAAAAAGGCTCTAGAAGAGGCCATCGGTGAAGGAGTTAAGGTAGCAAGGGGAGAACTTGAAAATATACTAAGAAACAGGCCGGAATGGGCTAGGAAGGTCTTAAGGGCTATGGCATTTGGAGCAAAGTGGAGCGAGCTCTTAAAGCTTGGCCCCTCAAAGTCAGGCCTCTACAAGTTCCTTACTACCTTACAAAAGCTCTACCTCGTGTCCAAGAAGGGGAACCTGTACGTCATATCTGATCCCATCTACAGGAAGACATGCCTCGAACTTTAGTCCCTAGCTTCTTTCTTAACAATCTCCTCAGGTCTTAGAACTGAAATCCCAGCTTTTTTGCCAAGGACGTTAACCATAATTATGACATCGGGCCTTTCAAGGTTCACCGGATTGCCGTTTACTGCCTTTATAATCCCACCCAATTTTCTCTCAAGAGACTTCTCCCCGACCTTTGCCCCCCTGACCTTAACCCTCACGGCAAAGCTCTTTCCTGGGGGTAGCCTTATCTCTTTAACTTTCTCCTCAAGATCCTCAAGGTCAACTACATCATCTATGGGAATGAAGCTTTGAAGGGAAAAAGTTTCGAACTCCCTAACCTTCCTTACCGCTTCATCCCGCTCGAGGTTGGTCTCACCTAGGAGCACGCCACCCCACTTCGTCCTCCTAACCCGAGCGTTTATCGCCCACTCAAGTTCGAGCATTGCATCTCCTTCCCTCCCCGGAGGGCACGTGGCTATGAACTTCAAAGCTTAAACCTCCTAGCGGAACTCTTCGAGCATGCCAAGGATGTGGAAGAGCAACTTTCCGGCGGTTAAGGCGGTTATATTGCCTAATTTATCCCCAGAAACCTCCATTATATCAAAAGCTATTACCTCTTTCCTCTCGCTTATCCATTCAAGGGCCTCCACAACGTCCCAGAACCTCAACCCACCGGGCTCAGGAGTTCCAGTTTCCGGAACTAAAGAGGCATCAAAGACATCTATATCCACTGAAACATATATTGGCTCGGGCATAGAAAGAACGAGATCAACGAATGCCTCATAGCTATAATCTCTGGCATGAACCCACTCAATACCATTTTCCTCGGCGTAAATTAGCTCTTCCTTAGTTCCACTCCTAACTCCAAATATAGCAACCTTGACACCGAGCTCACTTATTCTCCTAGCCACGCATGCGTGGTTGAACCTTGAGCCCTGATACTCATCCCTTAAGTCGAGGTGAGCATCAAAAACGACGTAGCTCTTTGGCTTTAGAACCTTAACTGGGGCGTAGGTCATCGAATGCTCTCCGCCCAGGAATATTGGAATCGCGTTTGGATTCACCTCTCTAAGCTCTCTAATGGTTTCTTCCGCAACTCTAATTGCATCTTCAACGTTTACTGGTAAAGATACATCGCCAGCATCGGCAATCTTAAGCTCGGCTATGTCAACGTTATAGTCGAGGATGTAGCTTTCAAAGTTTAGTGTGGCCTGCCTTATAAGTGCCGGCCCAAACCTCGCCCCCGGCTTGTAGCTTGTAGTCCCATCATAAGGCAAGCCGAGGATTACGTAATCGGCCTCCCTCAAGTCCACGGTGGGAAGCTCCATGTCGAACGAGCGATAGGTATGGAGTAGCATTGCACCACCCGCGCGTAGAAGGAGAGAAGAGTTTAAGAATTTAATGAATAAAGAAGAGGGATCATATTAAACCTTCAGCCTTCGCAGCTTCCTCTGGGTCCTCGTTCCTGTGGACAACCCTTATTAGTGCCTTTATCATTGGCTCTGGGTTCTCCCTCTGGAATATGTTCCTTCCAACTACAGCTCCAGCTCCTCCAGCCTCGATGACCTCCCAAACTACCTTGAGGAAGTCCACCGGATTCTCGGTCTTTGCTCCGCCACTTAAGAGCACGGGAACTCCAGCTGCTGCATCAACGACCTTGGCGAAGGTTTCTCTCGACCCAGTCCAGTAGGTCTTTATCATGTCCGCTCCGCTCTCGGCAGCTGCCCTCGCACCGTACATGACAACCCTGTAGTCCTCCTTCTTCCCGTACTTCTCGTTGATGTAAGGTCCCCTCGGGTAGGCGAACTGAACAACGGGGAAGCCGAGGTCATGGGCATAGCTTACTATCTCCGCGAATTGCCTCATCATGGCATCTTCCTGGGGGGAGCCCCAATAAACGGTTGCAGCTATTGCATCTGCACCGAGCTTGATGGCATCGTCAACAAAGGCAAGCTGGCTCTGCATCAGTTGCTCATCCTTTGGCCTTAGGTTAGTCTTACTCGTGAGCTTTATCATCAATCCCACATTGGGCTTAACTTCATCCCCAGCTATTCTCGCTATCCCCGGAAGCATCATTACCCCGTCGATTCCAGCCCTCACGACTTTCCTTATTATAACTCTAGGGTTTACGTGTTCCCAAACGGGTTCAAAGTCCGTCGGACCGTGTTCAAAGCCATGATCCATGGCAAAAATTAATGCTCTCCCATCCCTGCGGAAGAACCTCCTCAATCTCCTCCTAATACCAACACTTTGAAGGGCATCCATATGTATCACCTAAGGTGAATAGATTTATAGCTTAAAAGCTCTTTTGTTGAGTGAACGTTAAAAATTCATTCAGTTTCTCGAACGTCAAGGGGTGATTAAATGGAGAGCTTACTTGAAAAAGTTCTCACAGAATGGAAGGGGCACAGGATAGCGATAACGGTTGGAAGCGAGCACTCCTTTACGGGGATCCTTGAGGACTTCGATGGGGAAGTTATGTTACTCAGGGACGTAGTTGACGTCGTGGGGAACAGGGGGAAGGCCATGCTAGTTTCACTAGATGATGTAAGCTGGGTAATGCTTCTGGAGTGATGAGCCATGAAAGCCATGGCCTTTGTTGGCTTCAAGAAGAGCGGAAAGACCACGACAGTAGAGGCCGTTGCGAAGGTACTAAAGGAGAAGGGGTACAGGGTCGTGATAGCTAAGAGCATGCACGTTGACTTCGACAGGGAGGGAACGGACACGTGGAGGTTCTCGAAGGTTGCAGATGCAGTACTAGTTAGGGCCCACGACACCGATGCATTACTGTTCAAGGCAAAGGACATAAACGCCCTCTTATCCATGGTGTCCGCTGATGTCATGTTATTAGAGGGATTTAAGGGCATAAAGCACGTGCCTAAGGTTATATGTGCCAAAAGTGAGGAAGAGGTTAAGGAGCTCAATGATGGACTGGCGGTAGCGGTGAGTGGGGTTATAGCGAGCAAGGGCATTAAGGAGATCGACGGGTTACCGGTGATAGATGCAACCAAAGAACCGGAAAAGCTTGCCGAGCTCGTTCTAAAGAGAGGATTTATGCTACCCAACATAGACTGCGGTCTCTGCGGCTTCAACTGTGCAGAGATGGCCAGGCTTATAGTCAGGGGGGAGAAGAGCGTTAATGACTGCGTTGTTTTAAGCTCTAGGCCCAAGGTTACCATAAAGATAGACGGCCAAGTTCTACCGTTAAAGGACTGGGTTCAAGAACTTGTAGAGAAGACGATAAAGGGAATGCTATCAGCCATGAAGGGATACAGAGAGGGTAAGAAGATAGAGATAGTTATCAGGGAGTAATGGATTTACAAAACTAGAGAAAAATGATTAAGGTATTCGCGTCTTTATAATTTATCAGGCATCTTGGCATCCACCACGTTATATAAGGATACTAAAGAGCCTAAGGTTCTCCTGAGAGGGCTCCACTCCATTCTCAAGGGAACCCTCCGGGTGGACTGCCAACAAAGTCACATTTCCCTGCCTAGCTATCGCTGCAAGTCCATCATTGAACACCGCAATTATCCTTCCCTCAAGCTCCATATGTGGTCCGTTTTGATACCAAACCTTAACCTTCTTGGGGAGCTCACGGAGGAACTCTTCGTCAACTATCTCTATCTCAGCCATGAAAGATCCACGGTGCCTGTGATTAACTACATCAGCTATTCCAAGCCCAGGAACCCTCGAATAGTCTGGAAGTATGACTTCATCCGAGGCAAGGTAAGCTCCAGCGCATATTCCAACGTACCTTCCCCCAGAGTCTAGAAATTCGTGGATTGCGTTCCTTTGAGGATAGAGCACCTTCCACATCTCGTATGTGTATCCCCCTGGGATTATTAAAGTATCAATGCCCTCCAAGTTCAGGCTATCGTTTACGAGCTCGTATTCAACACCAAGCTTTTCCAATGCATTCGCAACGTCCCTCCATAGCACCGCTCCCCTTCCGGCGAAGATCCCAATCATGGGGATCCCTCAGATGGATTAGCGATCCTTCCCATAAATATTATCGCACCGGTGGGCTTGTGGATTATAAAGAATATGAACGGGTGATCCGCCTTGAACTCCTTTACTTCTACAGGCATGGCAGTTTCCACTACTATTATTGCAGTTGCCGCGGCAGCCTCGGTTCCCTTCTCATCAACTTTTATGAACGTCTTGTGAAGAACCCTATCTATGCATAAATCCTCTTTCTCCCTTTCCGGAGCTATCTTCGGGATATCTAACTCCGTGAAAACGCTCTTAAGCCCGAGCCTTGCGAGGGCATCGTTGAGATTATAAAACTTCTTCATCTTAAACTTTGGGAAATAAACCATGACATTTTCCTTCTTCATCTTTTCGAGAATTTCCTTAAGGAGATTTGCATCAATGCTCTTTTCAACTTTCTCAAAGTCCTCCAGTTTCTTAGGGAGAATAACGATCATGGAGAGGTTTCCCTTGTAGGGTAACTCAATGATCTGCATTACATCATCCTCATAGTAGTTGAACTTCCCCATTCTCTTCATCATTTCCACTTGCACGACTCCATTGAACGTTGTGAAGGTCGAGTTGAAGGTTGAGGTGAATGGATAGATCCAAGTAGCGTTAAGATAGATTGCATTCGTTATAATTAGGTAAGTGTCAGAATCGAGCCTATCAACTATTTTCTCTATCTTTCCCCTCGTCTTCTCCCTAACCCATGAGTTTATCTCCCTTGCCGCACCCATTGGATCGTTGAGGAAGTCAACTTCCCTTATTTCGCCTTGATAATACTTTCTTATCGTCTCAACGTATTCCTTCTCTGGTTTAGCCCCTTCCCTAATCCAGATAGCATTCGCTATGTCGAGGGTGAAGTTCTTAGAAGAAGTTAAGTTTAGGAGCAAATTTCTGATATCACCTCTCATCTTTTCATTAGAGGGGAACCCAAACACTTTTTCAAGTTCAGCCTTGGTCTCGCCTTCAGAACCCTCATAGAGCATAGAGAATGCTAAGAAAACGCTCAAAGGTGAAATGACTAGGTTATCTTTTCCACCAATTGCTCTATACAGGTTAACGGCAAAGTTATTATTCGCCTCAACGACGTTCTCATAACCTTCCCCAGGAGGTATTGCAGTCTCATTCCCCAAGCACCCGGCAGTGATAATAATGAAGAGCAAACACGCAATCAGCTTATACATAAGGGCACACCCACAATTATTAAAGGGGAAAACATATAAGGGTATCGAAAATGTGGAAAGACGGAAAGCTTGGCCTTCCTATTAAGGACGCCATTGAGATAATTCCCGAACTTCAAAGGTACCTTGATGAAAGAGGCAGGATAGACTTCTCCAACAGAAAGGCAAGAATACTCTACAACAAGGCCATAGCTAAGGCTTTGTTCAACCTCGATATAGAGTACCACCCCAGGGGGCTCGTGACAACTCCAGTCTCTAGGTTCATATTCCTCAAGACGTTCCTGAGGGGAAGGGAGAAAGTTCTTGAAATCGGGACGGGGCATACAGCCTTCATGGCCCTACTAGCTGAGAAAGTCTTTAAATGCGATGTCACGGCCACAGAAGTTGATGAGGAATTCTTTGAATACGCAAAGAGGAACATAGCGAGGAACAACTCTAACGTTAGGCTAGTGAAAAGCAAGGGTGAAATAATAAAGGGAGTAATCCCCCAGGGAGAAAAGTTCGACGTTATATTTTCAGCCCCTCCCTACTACGATAGGCCCACTAAAGGAGTACTCACGGAGAGGGAATCCCTGGGGGGAGGTAAATATGGTGAGGAATTCTCGGTTAAGCTCCTTGAGGAGGCAGTTGACTACCTAAACCTCGGGGGCAAGGTGGCACTCTTTCTTCCAGATAAGGAGAAGCTGATAAAAGCGATAGTCAAAAGGGGAGAAGACCTTGGATACTCAGTGAGGGACATTAGGTTCAGGGTAGGAACTAGGTGGAGGCACAGCTTGATATTCTATCTGAATGCCTCTTCAACCAGGGGATCTGGAATGAAGTAGCCTTCCCCAGTTTTCTCGAGGTAGCCATACTTGACTAGATTTTTCAATAGGCTCGTGAAGTTCCTATCATCAATTTTCTTCCCCTCAATTACCTCCAAGCTTCTTTTTATCTCGCTCCAGCTGTGCCTTCCCTGGGCTACTATTCTCATTATAAGCTCGTACCTAGGTGATAGCTCCTTCAGCTTTGAGAACTCTGAAAGCACTATCTTGATTGCATCTTCCTTCAACTTTCCAAGGGCCTCCCTATGGCCTAGGCCTAGAAACCTATTATACCCGTAGAGCGTTAACCATCCCACAATACCATCGAGCTCCTCAACGGCTTCATACAGCTCATCCGGTGTTACCTCAATACCTACTTCTTCAGAGCCTTTCTTCAAGAAATCCAAGCTCTGCTCCTTGCTGAACCTTTCAAGTTTAATCTCTACATATGGTCTGCCAAAGAGTGGTGATTCGGGGCTATGAAGCCTGAGAAAATCCTCAAGCAGACCAACCTCAGAGCCCGTGAGGATGAAGGTTAAGTTTTCAAGCTCGTCAATGGCCCAAGCGAGCATATCAACGTAGCTTGCTTTTGAGAACCTTAAGTATTGGGCCTCATCTATAACCAGAACAAACCTCTCAAACTCATTAATCCTCTCGAGAATTTCTGTGAGAGTTGCGTGCTCTCTCTTAATCTCAACGCTTAAACCCATGAAGCTAACTCCTCTAATGCCACTTATTAGCTGTTTAACTTTCTCAATTCCTGAGATCCTTATTAAGCCTTCTAAAATTTCCTTTGCAAGGGCGTTTGGACTAACACTTTTGTGCTGAAAGTACAGTTGCCTAGCATCAATCCTTATCCCAGGATAGGGGGATTCGTTTAAGAACACGTTGACTAGAGAACTCTTTCCGAGCCTCCTTATCCCAAGAACTGTAACTAGACCAACTTTCTTCCCAACGGCCCTCTCAAGGGTCAGTAGCTCAAATTCTCTGTCATAAAACTCATCCTTTCGAGTCTTTGGTCTCGGGTTAAAGAGCACACTACCACCAGTTACTGGTGATTAAAACTCCCCAATAAAGGTTTCGAAGGGAGGAAGAAAAAGGACTCTGGCCGTGGGCGTTTCATCATTATTCAGTGGAGGTGCTTTCTCTTCATCGCCCCTCGATTAGATCCTTACAGTTCTCGCAAACCCAGATCTCCCTACCCTCATAGTAAACCTTGTAGAGAGGTCCATACTGACCGCAGAGCTCACACATGCCGTAAACCTCAGGTTCTTCCTCGCTTTTCTCTTCCTCTTCATGGTTCTGAGAGGCCAACGCCGCCAGTAAGTCAGTTGCAGTGACGAATCCAATGGGCTTGCCAAACTTCGTCACGAGGATTCTCCTAACTCCCTTCTCGGTCATTAACTCTATTGCATCCTGGACATCGTAATCGTACTCAATCTTAACTGGATTTTTGCTCATGATTTCCTTAACTTTAACCTGCCTCGGATCCTTTCCTTTAGCAACGACCTTGTCAAGGATATCCCTCTCGGTTACTATGCCAAGGATATCATCCTTCTCCATAACAACGGCACTACCAACTTTATTCCTCGACAGAACCTTCGCAACCTTATGAATAGTGTCATCGGGCCTAACTACAACTGCCTTTCTCTTGACAACCTGCTCCACTAGTATCTTTGGCGCCATGGTTATCCCTCCTACTCAACCCGTTTTAGCAGGGGAAATTTAAAAAGGTTATGTGGAAGTGGTTAGCAGGTGGTTTGGTGAGGAAGAGAGGACCAGTTGTCCTGGGGAGGTTCTGGATATATTGGTGTGAGAAATGTAATGTTCCTCTAATCTCGGACAAATGTAGTGTTCACGGCGAGAAGGGAGTTTTTAGAATAGATTTAACGCCCCCAGGCGACGTTAGGTTTGCATTTAAGAGGGATATTGAGCTGATCGGGGAGGTCTTTATGAGACACTACGGAGTTGATTTGAGGAAGATTTTAGAGGATAAGATTGTTTTACTTAACAAGATCCCGAGTGAAGATGATGCCTACGAGATAATTTTTGACGGATTTATATTCGGACTTATAATATTCGACCCCATAAAGCTTGAGTGGAGACCCGCCCTAAAGCTCGAGGGTGCAAAACTTCTCTGGGAAAAGTTTGGGAAGAAAATGAGGAAGTGGGTGATAATTGACGAAGGTGCTGTGGAACCAGTAAAGAAAGGAGCTAACGTCCTCCCAGTTGGGATAATTGAGGCCGAAGAGAGCATAAAGAAGAACGATGAAGTTGTGGTGGTAAGCGAAAGTGGGGAAGTTATTGGAGTTGGAATAGCTAAAAAGGACTACAAAGGACTAGTATCGAGAGAGAGGGGAACCGGGGTTAAGATGAAGAGGAAAGCTCAGGGCAGCGGGAAGAGAATTGAAGGAAAAAAGGCAACGATTGAAGATGTGATAAGGGCTAACAGAATTGCCTTGGAGGAGAAGGCTGAGGAAGCAAAGGAGTTCATGAAAAAGGTCTCAAAGAAGTATAAGTTACCAGTAGCGGTAGCTTACTCTGGAGGAAAAGACAGCTTGGCCGTCCTAGGATTGGCACTTGAAACGTTTAAAGAGTTCACGGTTTTCTTCAATAATACAGGGATAGAGTTTCCAGAAACACTTGAAAATGTGGAGAAGATAAGGAGAGAGCTGGAGCCCAAGGGAATAAAGTTCGTCATTGCAGATGCTAAGGATGCATTCTGGAGAGCAATAAATGTTTTTTCTCCCCCTGGGATGGACTACAGATGGTGTTGCAAGGTTACCAAGCTTGGCCCGATAACACTCGCTATAGAAAGGTATTTCCCCCAGGGAGTGCTTATGTTCGTCGGCCAGAGAAAGTTCGAGAGCTTCAAGAGGTACAAGCAGGGGAGAGTGTGGAGAAACATCTGGGTTCCCAACGAGATAGGTGCAGCACCTATATTCCACTGGACGGCCTTGGAAGTCTGGCTCTACATATTCTCCCGAGGTTTGAAGTACAATAAACTATACGAGAGGGGAATAGACAGGATAGGCTGCTTCCTCTGCCCAAGCCAATCTTTAGCTGAAATAGAGAAGCTAAAAAGGGAAAAGCCAGAACTATGGGAGAAGTGGTATAATGAGCTGGAAAAGTGGAGGAAGAGACTTAACCTCCCAGAAGAGTGGATAAAATACGGCTTCTGGAGATGGAGGAGGCTCGGGAAGAGGGAGAAGGTTCTAGCTAAAGAGCTCGGTATAGAAATTCCAGAGGAAAGGAAGTGGGAGCCCATAAAGTTCAGCATAAAAGAGGAAGGTGGGAAATACAGAGTTGAGATAAGTACAAAGATAAACCTGAAAAGGATAAAGGAAGTAGCTCCAATCCTTGGAGAAGTTACGGAAAGGTCTGGACTTTTAATTGTGGGTGAGAACGAGTTCTATGGGGGAACAAACTACATATTATCGCCAACATTAGATGAAGCTTATGCCTCCTTCTTCCTCGTGAGAAGGGCCTATGAGTGCGTGGGCTGTGGAGTATGCGTAACTAAGTGTCCGGAGAGGGCTATAAGAATTGATAGAAAGAGGATGAAGATAGTTGTTGACCCAGAGAAATGCACCCATTGCAGGGAGTGTATGGAAGTCTGTCCCTTAGTCGTTATCAAAGGTGTCGATATAGGTAGTCAACTTTAGATAGTTGTCAAAAATTTCCCGTATATTTTGTATATATGTTAGTTTTCGACTATTTTTGGTGACCAATTTTGACCCACTCACAAATTCTGTTGCACAAATGACATAAAACTCCCCCTGCATTCATCAAATTAGGTGGGCTATTATGAATGCAGTTAGAATAGTGTCAAGAAATGTCGCCCCAGCATTGGAACTCCAAACTAGAGTATTAGATTACATGACCGACTTCTTCGTTAGAAAGGGCTTCAAGTGGCTCCTCCCAATAATACTCAGCCCAATAACTGATCCATTGTGGCCAGATCCAGTGGAAGAGGGAATGAAGCCAGCAGAAGTGGAAGTTTACGGAACCAAGATGAGGCTAACGCATAGTATGATACTTCATAAGCAACTAGCAATAGCCATGGGACTAAAGAAGATATTCATCCTCTCGCCAAACATCAGGCTGGAAAGCAGGAGCAAAGATGATGGAAAGCATGCCTATGAGTTCACACAGCTTGACTTCGAGATTGAAGGCGCGAAGATGAAGGATGTTATGAAGTTAATTGAAGAACTAATCCACGACCTCTTCAGAAAGGCTGAGGAGTGGACGGGAAGGGAGTTCCCGAAGGCTAGACACTTCAAGGTCTTTGATTACAGGGAGATACTAGACGAGTTTGGAAGTGATGAGAAGGCTAGTCAAGAGATGGACGAGCCCTTCTGGGTGGTTAACATACCGAGAGAGTTCTACGATAGGGAAGTTGACGGCTACTGGAGAAACTATGATCTTGTGCTCCCCTATGGCTATGGTGAAGTTTCAAGTGGTGGTGAGAGGGAGTGGGAATATGAAAAGATAATATCAAAGATTAGGCAGGCAGGACTTAGTGAAGAGGCCTTCAGGCCGTACCTTGAGATTGCAAAGGCTGGAAAGCTAAAGCCGAGTGCAGGAGCTGGCATTGGCATTGAGAGGCTCGTCAGGTTCATAGTTGGGACAAAGCATATTGCAGAAGTTCAACCGTTCCCCAGGATTCCTGGGATCCCAGCGGTTATCTGAGAAAAATTCTTAAATTTTCTCACTCCCTTCTTTTGGGAGGGACACCATGAAGTCGTTTCCAGCATACCTCGCTTCTTGGGAGGATATAGAAGAGTGGGCCAAGGCTGGAGCATGGAAGGTTTTAGAGAGCGGATGGATGCCGGACGTTATAGTTGGCCTCGCAAGGGGAGGATGGATAGCTGCGAGGCTCTACTGTGACTATCTCGGCGTTAAGGATCTCGTAAGCATAAAAGTTGAACACTGGGGAATTACAGCGACCCCTGATGGCAGGGCG
The DNA here is from genome assembly GCF_041647995.1 of Pyrococcus kukulkanii. Lineage (NCBI taxonomy): Archaea > Methanobacteriati > Methanobacteriota > Thermococci > Thermococcales > Thermococcaceae > Pyrococcus > Pyrococcus kukulkanii. The sequence continues at coordinate 20,575 of NZ_JARRIB010000007.1, read as the reverse complement.
AGACTCAAGTACGGGGCACAGTACGACTTCGAGGGGAAGAAAGTTTTAGTGGTTGATGATATCACCGACACTGGAGAGAGCATGAGCTTAGCCTACGAGTACATGAAGACCAGAAACCCCGCAGAGATAAGGACAGCCACACTCCTAAACATAAAGGGCTCAAAGTTCGTTCCGGATTACTACGCTAAAGACATTGACTGGGCTTGGATAATCTTCCCGTGGAACTTCGTTGAGGACATGATAAACTTAACTAACAACCTGTTCGAGGAAAAGGACAAGCTGACAACGGATGAAATTATAGAGCTGTTCAAGCAACTCCACGGCATTGAAGTTCCTAAAGAGAGACTTGAAGAAGCCCTGAGAATGGCCGAGAAGAGGAACATTTTTAAGTTCGAGAACGGCTTTTGGGTCAAGGTGTGAGCTTTGGACAAGAAGAAGGCTATCAGAGAGATAAAGGAGCACAGTCCATACTCGAGAGAAATCTACGAGATGAACAAAGAGGAGATAGGGAAGGCCCTTGATGATTATGATTCTCTAAAGGAAAGCTACCTCGACAACCATCCGAGGGCTAGATTGATAAGGATAGTTGTGAGTGAAAAGCACGACTTGCCCCTAGCCATGGAGTTCCACAGGAAAGATGACTCATTTAGGGGCTTCACGATAGCCATTGGAAAGCCCTACGTAAAGAGAAATAAGGAAGAATAGTCATTCTTTTCTTTCACACAACTCTAACAGTACTCCAGTAACACTCTTAGGGTGAACGAAGGCTATCTTTGCGCCTCCCGCTCCAATTCTTGGCTTTTCATCGATAAGCCTGTAGCCCTTCTCCTTCAACTCTTCAAGCTTGGCCTCTATATTCTCCACTCCAATTGCCAAGTGATGTATCCCCTCTCCCCTCTTCTCGATGAACTTAGCTATCGGAGAATCTTCACTTGTCGCCTCTAAAAGCTCAATCCTGCTCTCTCCAACTTTTATAACTGCCACCTTAACTTTCTGGTCAGGAACCTCCTCAACCTCCTCAACCTTAAAACCCAAGCCCTCCCAAACCTTTATTGCCTCATCAAGGTTCTTAACGGCAATTCCTACGTGGTCTATCTTCTTGAACATCTACATCACCTCCTTAATTATCCGATCCGCGGCAGTGTAAGGATCGATCCTTTTAGCAAGCACTTCTCTGATTAGATCCTCAAGCTCCCCCTCCTTTATCGAAGCTTCAACCTTACTCGCTATTATTCCTGAAGCTATAGTCTTTATCTCCTCCTCAATCCTGAATCTCCTCTTCTCCTCAAGTCTTCCTGAAGACTCTAAATACTTCTTGTGCTCCTTAATCTTCTCCCAGAGCTCCTTCACTCCCTTACCGGTAGTTGCAATTGTCTCAATTATCGGAGGTCTCCAACCAAGCCTCTCCCACTTCTCGGCCTCAAAGTCCAAGGTAAGGGAGAGCTCAAAGTACGTAGCATCTGCTCCTTCCCTATCGGCCTTATTAATCACGAGTATATCCGCTATCTCCATTAATCCGGCTTTTATTGCCTGAACGTCATCTCCAAGGCCTGGAACGGTAACTAAAACAACCGTATCGGCAGTCTTAACGATATCCACTTCAACCTGCCCAACTCCAACGGTTTCAACAAATATGACATCACAGCCGTAAGCATCCAATACTTTTATCGCATCGTTCGTGGCCTTTGCAAGCCCTCCCAAGGAGCCACGAGTAGCCATGCTCCTTATGAAGACCCCAGGATCCGTAGCATGTCTTTGCATTCTAATCCTATCACCGAGAAGTGCCCCACCCGTAAAGGGGGATGTTGGATCGACGGCTATGACTCCAACTATGAGGCCTTCCCTTCTAGCTTCTCTTATCAGCTTATCAAGAAGAGATGATTTTCCAGCCCCAGGAGGGCCAGTAATACCAACTATGTAAGCATTGCCAGTTAGGGGATATATCCTCTTTACTATTTCCCTTGCCTTCCCTTCCTCATTCTCAACGAGGGTGATAAGCCTAGCAACTGCTTTTCTATCCCCTTTCTTTAACCTTTCAATTAGCTCGTCTATCATGGTTAATCACTGGAGAAATTATCCAAACTTATAAAATATAAAGTTAGCTTGGGTGAAACTTCTTGAGCTTCTCAACATTCTTGTCTATAAATTCAATTATTGCTTGGAGAGGAGTTCCCGGGCCAAAGACCTCAGCTACACCCATTTTCTTAAGCTCTTCAGCATCATCTGGAGGGATTATCCCACCAGCAACTATCAGTATATCCTCATTTGGCTTTATCCCCCTTTCCTCAAGCAATTTTAATATCTTCGGGATTAAAACCATGTGAGCTCCTGAGAGTATGCTTATACCAAGAACATCTATGTCCTCCTCAACTACGGCCTCAACTATCTGTTCTGGGGTCTGTCTTATTCCCGTGTATATAACCTCATAACCTGCATCCCTTAACGCCCTTGCAACGACCTTTGCACCCCTATCGTGACCATCAAGACCTGGCTTGGCTATGAGAACCCTCACCTTCGACCTCTCAACCATTTTTCCCACCCACAATTTTCATTTCCATGAAATAGTATTTAAGTGTTGCTAAATGTCAAGGTTCTGGACATTTTATCCCGACTTTTGCAAGGGTAATTTCTTTATTGCGAGGGCGAAAGGTTTGAGCATGATGAGGGAGGTTTACCACCTGTTTAGCGGGGGTAAGGATTCTTCACTGGCAGCGTGGATGCTTTCAAGGATGGGATATGAAGTTAAGCTCGTAACAATAACCTTCGGCCTCCTCGACAACTGGAAGTTCGCGAGAGAAACTGCGGAGATCCTAGGATTCGATCATGAGGTAGTTAAAGCCCCCAGAGAAGTCCTAGAGGAGGCAGTCAGAATGTGTATCGGGGATAGAAGGCCAGGAAGGGCAATCCAGTACATCCATGAGAAGGCTTTAGAGCTGGTAGCCTCTAGGGAAGATGTTGAGAGAATAAGCGATGGTACTAGAAGGGATGATAGAGTTCCATTTTTAGACCTTGGAAAGGCTCGCTCTCTTGAGGATAAGTTCAACGTTGCATATATAAGGCCTCTCCTGGGGCTTGGATACAAAACAATAAGAGAGCTCGTCAGCGAGATATTTATTGTGAAGGAAGAAGAAAGCGAAAAGCTTGAAAAGGGGGATTATGAGACTGAATTAAGGTACGCATTAAGGAAAAAAGGGATAAACCCCAGGGATATTTTTCCTCCAAGGCACATTCAATCAAGGGTCGTTGGGCTGAGATGATGACCTCGGCAGGTTCTGAGTCGTGATGAGGATCTTGAGTGCTGATCACCTAACGAGTATATTGAGCCTCTTTATCCTTATCTGCACCTGGTGCTCCCGCGAAACCTCTCTAAGAATCCTTGTAATTATCTCGGTAGCCCTTCTCCTTATTTCCTCATCACTGATACCTACCAATACCCCAAACAACCCTTCCTCTTCAAGTTTAGCAAGGCTAGCCTCAATTAGCACCTCTATGACGTTTCCATTAACCTCATAGTTGACCTTAAGCCACCTTAAATTCGCTCTTGGTATTGCTTTTAGTTCATCTTGCATCTTTTGCTTCAAATCCTGGACTGCAGAATTAATCCTAGATGCTATAATTGTCTTTTCCATTTCTTTTTTCTTATCTTCCAAGAGGTAACTTAGCTCCTCTATTCCTGCTTCTTTTAGCATTTTTTCTACTTCTTTTTCTATTTCTTCTTTCTTCTTAAGTAATTCCGTTGCCTTAGCTGAGAATTCTTGCTCAAGTGGCTTAGTTAAAGCAACATCTACACGATTTATCCAAACATACTTTCCAACGATCTTAGTTAGCTCCGAAGCATGCCTCTTGGCCAGGCCAAGAAGCCTTGCCTGTAGCATAGGGCCATCAATATCCCTGGATTTTCCTTCAAGATGTATGTTTATTTCAAATTCTTTTACTCCACCGAGAGCTTCTATTTCCAGTTTGTCAACAACCACTCCCTCATCTTCAATTTCCTTTAATAATGTTCTTGCAAAACCAACAAAGTACTGTCTAAATTTTGGATCCACTGTGAGGTACAAGTTTGGAGCTAATTGAGCTGTTGGAGGCCGAGTTAGCTTCCACAATGTCACATCTTCCCTCTCCCTGGCTTCCATAGACGCTATTTCTCCTCCAACAACAACATTTAACTTAAACTCCCTAATTATCGGTTTTAAGTTAGTAGACCTCCCGATTTTAGGTACGTGTTTGTGGAGTAAAAATAGACCTTTCCTCTTCATTATCTCAGGATCTCCGTTTTCTGCCACTATGTAAAACTCTCCCACCATGTAAAGTGTTCCTTCTCCAACTTCTCCTTCAATTCTCACAGATTTAAGTTGAGCTCCTGGGATATTAGAGGATATGTCTGCTTTTATTATCCTCACATAGTCCTTCAATGCATCCTCAACCCTTCTCTTAAGGTCCTCAGGGATTTCCGCATTATCCCTCCCTCTAATATCTAGGACAATCTCTTCTTTTACTTCAGGCTTTTTGATATCCTTCTTTTCTTCTTTGATCTCCTCAGCTTTCTTAGTTATCTGCTTTATTTCCTCTTCTTTTTCCTCTCTAGCCTCGGTAATAGCTTCTTCAATAGTTTCTTTTGCCCTCTTTTTAAAGACTTCAGAAAGGGGAACTGCGGGAGTTCTTGAATATACATCAATGTTGTTTGCCAAAACAAGCTTAAACATCTGGTCATCCAGAGCGTAAGCGGTTACTATTAGGGGTATATCTGCAAGCTCTGCAAGTTTCCTGATAGCTTCTTCACCATATACTTTCTCTTTCTTTTGAATGTAGGTGCCCTCAATTGCCAAGAGTCTTAATTTATCAGCGAGTATTTCTATAATGTAACTTTCTTTCTCATCCTTGCCAAATATCTTAGCATATACTCCCCTGACATTAGGGGAATTTAAGAGATCTCCAAGAGTGCTAAGAACTTCATTTCCCGAGAGACATACAGTATTTTCAATGGAAGGTTTGATCTCAGGTATTTCCATATCCCTCACCATTAGGTATATATATGTCCACCCTCAGCATGTTTTAGGTTAGTCTAGGGACATGCATTTAAATACATTAGATTAGAGGGTCATATTTAAACATTATTGGCCTAGGTGGGCAGTCATGAAGGTCCTCGTCCTCGGTGGTGGAGTATTAGGAAGAGCCATTGCCGAAGCCCTCATGGGAGAGTTTGACGTAACTGTTATAGAAAAAGATATGATTAGAGCTCAAACACTAGCTGAAAGTGGACTTCAAGTTGTTCAAGGTGACTTTTCTTACACAGCTACACTTCTTAAAGCACATATCGAGAGAGCGGATTTAGTTATAATAACTACTACTGACGTCCAGACAATAGCAAAAACGCTCCATGTCATTAGAAGTAACAATAAAGATGTCTCAGTTCTTGTCATACTGCCCGAGGATGTCTCCGTTGAAGATATAGAGAATGTCTTGAAGGAACAGTATGAGACGGAAGTTAAGATTGACTATATAATAAATCCAAGAACTGCAATAGTTAGAGCAGTTGTTGAAACGATAGAAAAAGTTGGTGAAGTTAAAAATGCAAGGAAGCTACTAAACAAGCTTAACGAGATAAAAGAGAGAACAGATACTCTATTAATTGTGATGCATGATAATCCAGACCCAGACTCAATGGCAAGTGCGTCAGCATTAGCATTAATCGCCCAAACTGTCGGCCTTAAAACCCAAATCGTCTATGGGGGTGACATAACCCACCATCAAAACAGAGCAATGGTTAATGTTCTAGGAATGGAATTCAAAAGAGTCTCCAAGGGAAGTTACGAAATAAAGAAGCACTCTGCCATAGCAATAGTAGACGCCCAGCCAAATGGAAATATAACGATCTTAGATGAAAACGATCTCAAGAAAGTCGAGATAGTTATTGACCATCATCAAATTCTCCAAAACCTTAAGGAGAAACTCCATCCTAATTGCCTAATAGATATAAGGCCCGAAGTCAATGCCACATCATCCATCATGGTTGAGTACTTAAGGGCACTAGAAATCCCAATAACAGAAGCCCTCGCAACGGCCCTTTTCTATGGTATGTACATTGACACAAAAAAATTCTCTAAGCTAAGCAGGGTCGATATAAAGGCAATAGAATTTCTAACCGGAAAAGTGAACTACGATCTATTGGATAAAATTGAGTTTCCAGATATAAGCACAGAAACGGCAGAAATATTAGCAAGGGCAATATTAAACAGGAAGATATACAAAAATGTTGTTATTAGCAATGTAGGGTTCATAGCAAACAGGGATGCAATAGCTGAAGCAGCAGATTTTCTCCTAAGACTTGAGGGAATAACAACAGTCCTTGTCTTTGGAATAGTGGACGACAGGATAGAGATATCAGCAAGAACAAGAGATGTGAGGGTGAACATAGGGACAATAATGAAGGAAGCATTTGGGGAGATAGGGAGTGGAGGAGGACACGCACAGGCAGGAGGAGCCAGAATTCCCCTAGGCATATTCAAACTTGCCAAGGATAAAACATCACTTCTAAGGCTTGTAGAAGAAGCCATAACCGAAAAATTCCTGGAAGCCCTCGGAATGAAGGAGGGCCCATAATTTGAAGATCCTCTTAGTAACTGGCAGACTTGCCGAACCCATAGTTAGGAAATACGGAAAAGGATGCGACGTTTTTGTAACTCCCGTTACCGTTGCAGCTTTTCTGACTCCTAGGATGGTAGCTGACTACTTAGAGAAAGCTGGGGTAAAGGAGTATGATATTATATTAGTTCCTGGCCTTATCAGGGGATCAACACAGGAAATAGAAGACAGAATAGGAATACCAACTTATAAGGGACCAAAGAACGCCATTGATTTGCCAGTTGTGCTTAGGGCCATAAGAAGCGGGTTTAAGCTCAGTAAGGAAGTGCCCGCAGATGAATTATTTTCCCAAGACGCCCTTAAAAGAGTGCGGGATATTAAAAATAAAACCTCAAATAAAAGGTATATCAGGAAAGCCCTAAAGAAGCCATGGAACTTCTTAATTGGGGATTTGCCAATCGGCTTGGATTTTCCAACTAGGATCTTGGGAGAAATAGTAGATGCCCCAAAACTCAGTATAGAGGAGGTCATTAAGAAAGCAGAATATTACCTGAAAGAGGGGGCAGATATAATTGACCTTGGGATGGTAAGTGGGGAAACAAACTTGGAGTTCATTGATATAATACCTGAGATAAAGGAGAAAATTAAATCTCCACTATCCATCGACTCGCTTAACACGAAGGAACTTGAAAAGGGCATTGAAGTTGTTGATTTAGTATTAAGCATAGATTGGGGTAATGTTGAAGACCTAGTAACGGAAAAGCCTGTAGTTCTAATACCAACCAATATGAAAACAGGGGAGTTCCCTACGAACCCAAAGGAGAGGGTTAATTCCTTAGAAAAACTAAAAGAAAAAGCCAAAGACCTTGGATATAGGACTATAATACTTGATCCGATTCTTGAGCACTATCCTAATTTCGCTCGCTCGGTTACGACCCTATACCTTTACAGGGAAAGAAACCCCAACGATATCCTACTATCAGGAGTTGGGAACGTAACTGAAATGACCGACGCCGACAGCCCAGGGATAAATGCAATATTAGCAGGGCTAGCAGGAGAATTGAAAATATCCCTACTCCTAACAACCGAAGCAAGTCCAAAATGCAGAGGAAGTCTAAGGGAATTGAGAAGGGGACTTGACATGATTCTTCTGGGAGGACTTAAAGATGTTGGGCTATCCCTCCTAATCCTAAAAGAAAAACGTAGGAAAGGTATAAGATTTGAAAAAGCTAGGAAGATCATCAGAGCAAAGAGCAGGCCTATAAAAATCGAAGGTGTGTACTTTAGGATATTCACTGAGGATGGGAAGATATGGGTAAACGCTTATGAGGGAACAAGATTAATTTTAACAATAACAGGAGATGAGCCCGATTCGATAATTGATGCAATTCTAGACAACTTCAAAATTTCCCCCCGACATGCTTTCTACTTAGGAAGGGAACTTGAAAAGGCTTATACAGCGTTAAAGCTTGGAAAGTCCTATATTCAGGAAGAAGAGCTGTTCCCAGACTTCTACTCCTCAGAAACATTTATAACTGGAAAGAAATAACTACAGGTGAGGGATCTCGGTATGCAACCAAGGAAGAAAGTTAAAAAGGAGTTCGAGGAAGAAGAGCTCCTTGAAGAGATGGAAGAAGACTGGGTAGAAGAGGAAGACTGGGAGAATTGGGAAGAGGAGGAATGGGAAGAAGAGGAGTGGTACGAGGAGGAGGAAGAAGAGTGGGAAGAGGAAGAAGATGAGTGGTGAGATTAGAGCCAGAAGAGCTTCTTCTTGGGAACTTGATTTAATTTTAAGGGAAGCTGAAAAATATGGAGAACTTCTTCATGAATTTTTTATAATAGTTGAAGGCCGATATAGGGATGTTTATGCTGTTAATGAAAGGGTTTGGAAATCTATCGAAAAGCTAAAGATAAGGCCATACAGTGCTGGGATATTCATTGGTACAATCAAAATCGATGAAAACCTCGTTGAGAAGTTTTATCCAAACATAGAATTCTTCAGTATTATTAAAATTCAAAAAAACTATGCTGTTTTAGGTCCCAAAGCATCATTCCTTTTTACCACTGGCAAAGACGCTCCCAAAAGGGCTATAAAGGAACTTAAATGGAAGGGAAGCAAGAAGATAGTTGTCATGAACGAGTGGAAGGATGTTATTGGGATAGGAATAATCAATCCGAAAGACGAAAAAAAGTTCATAAAAAACTTAGCCGATGTTGGAGAGTTCTTAAGGAGAAAATAAAGATCAAAAGATCATTGGCCTCCACTCTTCTGTTTCACAGGATAAGGAACAAACTCCACCGTTCCTCTCTCCCTTACTGGCTGCTTGTACAGATCCATTAAGGCATAAACTTCCTCAGGAACATCTGTTGAAACGTTTAAACCAAGTTTCCTGGCTTCTTCAACTGTTATTGGATAGTCATGAGTCCATCTACCCTCAGTTAGGATTTGGGCAAGCTCTTTAGCTTTCTCTTCGCCATACTTATCCTTTAACAGGTCATATATGAATTCTCTAACCTGGTTAATTGCCTTCTCCGCGACATCGGCTAGTATAAGTGTTTGGTCATCGACCTTATCAGCACCTTTCTTTTCCACAGCCCTAAGTATACTTGGAGCTGGATATTGGCCAAGTTGGGGATCTACCGGGCCTAAAACGGCATGAGGATCCATTATTATCTTATCTGCTGCCAGTGCTATCAACGTACCACCGCTCATGGCGTAGTGGGGAACTATGACCCTAGTCTCAGCAGGATGATCTTTTAATGCCTTGGCTATTTGAGTCGCCGCAAGGACTAATCCCCCGGGGGTGTGGATTATCAGATCTATGGGCTTATCTTTAGGCGCCATCCTTATTGCCCTTAGAACCTCCTCGCTATCCTCCATGCTAATAAACTTGTACACTGGAATCCCAAAGAGCCCAATGCTTTCCTGTCTGTGAATCAAGGTTATAACAGTGGAGTTTCTTTTCCTTGATAGTCTTTCAAGTAATTTTGCCCTCGCAAGCTGAAGTTGCCTATACTGCATTTGAGGCCACAGTAGGAGGTACATGAATAGGAACCACCATATGAGTGAACCAAGGAACCCACTAAGCAGACCCATGGGTATCGCCAAATTTAAGTTCATTGATAACTATTTAATAAGCTTTGGAATATATTCAATATGCCCTTTCGATAATCCTACAACTGTTCTTTAGGATTTTCCAGGACTTTACTTTAGAGCAATCTCAAGGAAGATTATTCGTTTAAGATTTTCAAAAATACCCTAAATTTTTTAAGACTCTAGTAATAGGCAAAACTTAGTCACCAGCAGTGATACAGCTCCCAGGGTGTGCTATATGTACAAGATTCTCAGCTTTAAAAATGACAAATACCTGGGCAAAGTTGCAAAAGTAAAATTCAGCACCCCCAAGAGGGGGAGCTATGCCTACCTCCTAGGAAATTTCAATGCATTCAACGAAGGGAGTTTTCGAATGAAAGAAAAAGGCGATAGATGGACTATAACAATTGAACTTCCAGAGGGGATCTGGTATTATGCTTTCTCCATTGATGGAACTCTAACATTAGATTCTGAAAATAGTGAAAAAACGGTATATAGAAGGCTTTCATACAAATTTGAAAAAACTGTTAATGTTGCTAAAATCTTATCAGGAGAGAAATTTTACCACTATCCCTCTTTGGTTTATGCGTATTCTTTAGAAGACTCAATATATATTCGCTTTAGAGCCATAAAAGACGTTGCTAAAAGAGTGTTTTTAGTTTCAGACAAGAAATATGAAATGAAAAGAAAAGCACGAGATGAATCCTTCGAATATTTTGAAGTAGTATTGCCTAAAAAAGAGGAACTTGAATACTATTTTGAGATTCACACGGCAAATGAAATTATTGATTATGGCGACTTTGAAGTGAATTTTAATAAGCAGAAGGAAAAGTTTAAGCCACCTTCTTGGGTTTTTGAAAGGGTCTTTTATCAAATAATGCCCGATCGCTTTGCTAATGGATATCCAGAGAACAATCCTCATAATTGTACGCCAGAGCTTAATGTAATCACCTATCACGGAGGAAATCTCGAAGGCATTATAGAGAAACTTGACTACATCGAGGAACTCGGCATCAATGCACTTTACCTAACCCCAATCTTCGAGTCAATGACGTATCACGGTTATGACGTCATTGACTATTTCCATGTTGCCAAGAGGTTTGGAGGGGATACCGCATTTAAGCGACTTGTCAATGAATTAGAAAAGAGAGACATCAAACTAATCCTTGATGGAGTATTCCACCATACGAGCTTTTTCCATCCCTATTTCCAAGATATCCTCAAAAAGGGAAAAGGGAGCAAGTTCAAAAACTTTTATCGCATTCTTGATTTTCCTGTAGTTTCTAAAGACTTCTTAAAAATTCTGCACTCCAATAAATCTTGGCTCAAGAAACATCAAGAGCTTAAGGAACTCGGATGGAACTATGAGAGCTTCTTCTCAGTCTGGTTAATGCCTCGTTTAAATCATGAAAATCCAAAGGTTATAGATTTCATACGCACCGTGATGAAATATTGGCTCGATAAAGGGGCAGATGGATGGAGATTGGATGTTGCCCATGGTATCCCTCCTGATCTCTGGCGGGAGATTAGGAAAGATGTACCAAAGGATGCATATCTTTTGGGAGAGGTTATGGATGATGCCCGTTTGTGGCTCTTTGATAAATTCCACGGAACAATGAATTATCCCCTGTACGAGGGTATTTTGAGATTCTTTGTCTATAATGAAATTACTGCAGAAGAATTTCTTAACTGGCTTGAGCTTTTGAGTGTTTACTATGGACCAGCAGAATATACTATGTACACCTTCCTTGACAACCACGATGTGGAGCGCTTTTTAGGACTCGTTGAAGATAAGAGAAAGTACTTTTGTGCTCTAACATTCCTTATGACTTACAAGGGGATTCCAGCCATATATTATGGCGACGAAGTTGGGTTAAAGAACATGGACGTTCCTTCCATGGAAATCTCAAGGACACCTATGGAATGGAATACTGAGAAATGGGATAAAGAAATTCTCAAGACCACAAAAGAGTTGATAAGACTAAGAAGGAGAAGCAAAGCTTTGCAAAAAGGTATTTTTGAACCGGTTAAATTCAAAGATGGATTGTTAATTTATAAAAGAGCGTTAGAGAATGAAAACATCTTAGTAGCAATTAACTATTCAAAGGAAAGCCAACATCTAAGGTTACCACCTTCCTTTGAAGTACTATTCCAGAGTGGATCATTTGATAATGTTGATATGCAACTGGAATCATTTTCTAGTATTATTATCAAGGAGTTATAACTTTATGGAAGTGTCTAGAGGCTAGGTATCAAAGGAGTTTAAAGTTATAACTTTGGAACATGGGAGACATTCCGCAGACTTGTTCAAGGAGCAACCAAGTTCACTGTTCACTACTATAATTGACCTAGTGTGTATGGAGCCCTATGTGATAACATAACCACAATTTATGGGCTGAAAACACTCTCACAGTTAGTGGAGAAAGGTTTGGAGATATTCCATGAAAAGTCTTGATAACAAAATTATTATGGTTGCAGAGATTGGTTATTGGAGCGACAAGAGCGCTGAGTTTATCATCTCATCAGGAATAACTACACAACTATGAGAATTATGTTGAAATCATAACAGAAAGAGCTGATAGAGCTGATCAAATGGAATATTTGAATATCTAACAATCTAACTATTTTTGAAGTTATAAACACTAATTTAGAGACTTATGGCTAACAGGTAGTGTCTCAGAGCTAAGCTTTTGGAGTTCAGAAACGACGAAACCCTTGGATCAATGTTATGTCCAGGATGGCTCAACTTGTTCATTGTAGCGAGTGTTCCAGCTGGTACTTACATAGAGTCAGTTCTTAAAGGCATCACGTGGGAATACTGGAATTTGAGAAGTATGAGACAATCACAGCCCTCTGACACCTTCAACTGAAATAAAGGAAGTCTCAGTTGAGACCAACCACTCACATCCTTTTTAGTTTTTTTATTTGATAATTGCCTCCTTTAGTGCATATGTCGATTTATGAGCAACAAAGCGTAAGGCATATATATCACTGAGAATGATACCTACTTTGAATATAGTCAGTCGAGGTGAAGGTAATGAAAAAGACGCTGTTTGCCCTGTTGTTAGTTTATGCGGTGGCATTTGCCACCATAGCAAGTGGATGCATAGGAGGAAAAACAGTTACTCCAACATCTCCAACCCACCCCCACACAACTACCACCTCCGAAACAACATCCACTCCTACCGAAACCACTACATCAAGTTCTTCTCCTACTGAAACCACAACCACTCCAACTACCCAAGAGAAAGTTACAATTGTTATTTGGCATGCCCTCGGTCCTAATGAACTCAAGGCTTTTGAAGACTTAATTGCGGAATTTGAGATTGAACATCCAAATATTGAGATCAAGTTAGAGCAAAAAGCTGACCTTGAAACCGCTCTCAAAGCTGCAATCCCAGCCGGTCAAGGGCCCGACTTATTCCTGTGGGCTCATGATTGGATCGGAAAGTTTGCTGAGGCAGGATTACTCGAGCCAATTGATGAATATATAACTCCAGAAATCCTCAACAAGTTTAGCCCAATGGCCCAAAGTGCTATTGAATATAACGGTCACTACTACGCAATGCCATATGCTGCTGAAACAGTCGCTCTAATTTATAACAAAGATATGATTCCAAATCCACCAAAGACTTTTGATGAGATGAAGACAATTATGGAGAAATATTATAACGAGGCTGAAGGAACTTATGGCCTTGCAACGCCCATAGACCCATACTTCCTTTCAGGATGGGTGCACGCATTCGGCGGTTATTATTTTGATGATAAAACCAAGACTCCAGGTCTCGACAAGCCCGAAACCTTGCAAGGCTTTAAGTTCTTCTTCGAGCAAATATTCCCATATGTCGCTAAAACACAAGACTACAACGCTCAGGTAAGCCTCTTCCTTGATGGAAAGGCTCCAATGATGATTAATGGGCCATGGAGCATTCCAGACGTTAAAAAAGCTGGAATTAATTTTGGGATTGTTCCACTACCACCGATCGATGGCAAACACAGGCCACACCCATATGGTGGAGTTAGGCTCATCTATGTTGCTAAGCTCTCAGACAAAAGCAAGAAAGATGCCATTTGGACATTCTTGAAGTGGTTCACAACAAATCCAGATGTAATTAAGACTCTTTCACTTCAAAATGGCTACATCCCAGTACTTACCGAAGTTCTCAACGATCCAGAAATCCAGAGTGATCCAGTTCTCTATGGGTTCGGTCAAGCCGTACAATATGCAATTCCAATGCCAAAGAGTCCAGAAATGGGTGCCGTCTGGGGACCAGTTGCAACGGCAATTACTGACATAATAGCAGGTAAGAAAACCATCGAACAAGCACTAACAGATGCACAAAAGGAGATACTCGAATCACTTAGCAGTTGACTATTTTTCTTTTTTTCTGTTCTACTAAATTTTCCAATGTCACCCCCAGAAGGAGGTGGAAAAATGAACAAAAAAACCATGGCAATGGCAGCGCTCAGCTTGATACTGCCCGGTATGGCAGCCTTCTTATTCTTTAACATATACCCAATACTGTACTCCACCTATATCGCTTTCACGAACGCAAAATTGGGTAATTTTCCAATACAGGCACCTGAAGCCGAGCCACTAAGATTTGTAGGTTTAGAGAACTTTAAATGGGCATTAAGCGATCCAAAATTTAGATCCGCCTTCCTATGGACATGGCTATTTGTAGCGACTAGCGTAACTTTAAAGGTAGTGGTGGGGGTTCTCCTAAGTGTTTTATACACTAGTAAGTATGTGAAGGGGAAGTTCCTTTATAGAGCTCTGTTAATTATCCCTTGGGCTTTGCCCTTACTCTTTTCAGTTATGGTATGGCGTTTTATGTTTGACCCCGTTGTAGGCCCTATAAACATCTTGTTGAGAGATATAGGGGTCACCAATCCCCCAAACTGGACGACAAGCGTGACGTGGGGATTTATTGCACTCAACATAATTGAGGTTTGGTTAGCTTATCCGTTTATGATGACGGTGATAACGTCAGCTCTCCAAAGTGTCCCTGACACCCTGATTGAAGCCGCCATTATCGATGGAGCAACCTACTGGCAAAGGTTAACTAAAGTTGTTCTGCCGATCGTTATCAAGCCCATTGCCTTTGCCACTATTTTGACATCAGCAGCAAGCTTTCAGTACTTCCTAGTGCCCTTCATATATAATGCAGGATTGTTTGAGGATAGATTTCTCCTCTTATACGGATACAGAAAAGCATTCGGAAGCTCGGTGCCACATTATGGGAGAGCAGCTGCAATTCTGCTAATAGCCACAATCGTCCTGGCGATTTACATGTTCATTAACATGAAGATAACTAGGCTCCAGGAGGGTGCTAAGGGATGAAATTTAAAATAAAATTTCCAAAGAGAAAAGATGAAGTAATAAAGTCGCTCATAGCAACCCTATTAGCCTTAATCGTTTTAGCTCTCTTGCTCTTTCCAGTATACTATATGGTAATACTCTCGCTTAAACCTTCTGGGGCACTAGCAACGACAGAAATTGACTTAATTCCAGACAAGATAACTCTTTCTAACTATAAAGATTTGCTCTTTGGCCATATGGAGGGGTTAATAAAAACCACAAACTTTGAGATTAATGCAAAAAGTGGAAGAATAAAGGATGCCCTAAATAGATATCAAATAGTACTTGGAGATGCAATAATTACAGGGAGCTACCCTGCCAGATTTACCCTCATAGATACCTCAATATTAGAGAGGAAAGGGGGAGAAGAAAGACCCGAAAAAAAGGATGTACAGATTATAGTTGGAGGAGAGTATATAAAACTCAAGGCAAAGAAGGTAGAAAGTGTCGGAGCCATTAGGAACCTGAAAATATTTGCCAAAAAAATAATCATAACTGTCGAAAATCCTGAAGAAGTTCCCATAGATCTTTCGAAGTTCACAAAGATTAACGAAAATACTTATGAAGCTCGGAACGTTGAGGTAATATTGAAAGATGGAGGCATCATAACGACTGAAAATGGCATTTTCTCAGCAAGAAATTTTGCATTTATTAGGCTAGCAAAAGTAGGAGGAGAGGTTCTAGATTACATGAAAAGGAGCCTATTGATAGCGAGCCTCACGGTAATTCTAACATTGCTCTTTGTAATACCGTCTGCTTATGCATTCTCAAGGCTCAAGTTCTTTGGGAGAGAGCATGTCTTGTACTTTTATTTAATGTTTACCCAAGTATCAGGAGGACTTGGAATAGCTGGGCTCGTGGCTCTGTATGGTATGCTAGTTAAGCTCCATTTGACCAATAACATTTTTGTCCTTCCAGTAATTTACGCAGCGGGAGGTGTTCCGTTTAACACCTGGCTCCTAAAATCTTACTTAGATTCGATACCACCAGATTTTGATGAGGCTGCGCTAGTAGATGGGGCAGGATACCTACAGATTATAAGACACGTTCTTATCCCCCTAGCTCTCCCAGGAATAGCAACCGTTGCAATATTTGCCTTCATAGGAGGATGGACTGAGCTCGTTCTGGCAAACCTGCTACTTAACCAAGAGAACTATCCACTTACGGTTTGGTTGTACACAATGCTTGCCAACTTGAGATCAATCTCGTGGAACCAATTCGCTGCCGCAGCTTTGATATTCGCACTACCCGTGTTTATAATGTTCCTCCTAGCCCAAAACTACGTGAGAAGTGGGCTCACATTAGGAGGATTGAAAGAATGAGGTGAATGGAATGAGGAAGCTACTCTCCCTATTTGCAATTTTTTTAATCCTTTTTAGTACTCTAGCAGTTCCAGCAAAGGCCGAAGAACCAAAGCCGCTAAACGTTATAATAGTCTGGCACCAGCACCAGCCCTACTATTACGATCCAATCCAAGGGATATTTACAAGACCCTGGGTTAGGCTACATGCAGCGAACAACTACTGGAAGATGGCATATTATCTGAGCAAATATCCAGAGGTACATGCCACGATAGACCTTTCAGGGACCCTAATATACCAGATAGCCCAATATATGAATGGTTCAAAGGATACCTATCAGATAATCTCGGAAAAAATAGCAAACGGCGAACCGCTAACAGTTGAAGAAAAGTGGTTCATGCTTCAAGCTCCCGGAGGGTTCTTTGACCATACGATACCATGGAACGGGGAACCAGTAACAGATAGTAGTGGTAATCCGATAAGGAAAATCTGGAAGAGATACAGCGAACTTAGGAGCAAGATGATAAGATTAAAGGCAAAATATGCTAATTTACCACTAGAAGAACAAAAAATAAAGGTTACAGAAGGATTTACAGAACAGGATTATATTGACTTGGCAGTTCTCTTTAACTTGGCATGGATAGACTACAACTACATCATGGAACACCCAGATCTGAAGGCTTTATACGAGAAGGTTGACGTTGGGGGATACACAAGAGATGACCTCAAGACGGTTCTAAAGCACCAGATGTGGCTCCTCAACAATACCTTTAAGATGCACGAGGAGATAAATCTACTACTCGGGAACGGTAACGTGGAAGTAACGACCGTACCATTTGCCCATCCAATAGGACCAATTCTCAATGACTTTGGCTGGTACAAGGATTTCGATGACCAGGTTAAAGTTGCGAATGAGCTTTACAAAAAGTACCTGGGCGGAGGAAAAGTAACGCCTAGGGGTGGATGGGCGGCGGAAAGTGCCCTCAATGATAAGACCTTAGAGATATTAACAGAAAACGGATGGCAGTGGGTAATGACGGATCAATTAGTCCTCCAGAGGCTTGGCATAAAGTACAGCCCCGAAAACTATTACAAGCCCTGGGTTGCAGAGTTCAACGGAAAGAAAATCTACCTATTCCCCAGGGATCACATTCTAAGCGACAAGGTAGGCTTTACGTACTCAGGAATGAACCAGTACAAAGCCGTTGAGGACTTCATAAATGACCTCTTAAAGATCCAGAAACTGAATTATGACGGCTCTCTTGTTTACGTGATAACGCTTGACGGTGAGAATCCCTGGGAGCACTATCCGTACGATGGAAAATTATTCCTTGAAACGTTATACCAGAAACTAACCGAGCTACAGAAGAAAGGACTAATAAGAACTGTAACTCCCTCCGAGTACATTCAGATGTATGGGGATAAGGCCAACAAGCTTACACCAAAGATGCTCGAAAGGCTAGATCTCACGGGAGATAGAGTTGAGGCACTAAAGAAGGCCAAGTCCCTCGGAGAGTTATACGATATGGTTGGAGTAAAGGAGGAAATGTACTGGCCAGAATCGAGCTGGATAGATGGGACGCTCTCAACATGGATAGGGGAACCCCAGGAAAACTATGCATGGCACTGGCTGTACTTAGCTAGAAAAGCTTTGATGAAGGAAAAAGACAAAATGAGTCAGGAAAACTGGGAGAAAGCTTATACATACCTCCTACTTGCGGAGGGAAGTGACTGGTTCTGGTGGTACGGAAACGACCAAGACAGCGGTCAAGACTACACGTTCGACAGGTACTTCAAAGTTTACCTTTACGAGATATACAAGTTAGCTGGTCTAGAGCCACCCTCCTATCTCTACGGAAACTATTATCCAGATGGAAAGCCGTACTTCACCAGGGCATTGGTGGGACTTACCGAGAACAAAACGGAAAAGTTCTCAAGCCTCTCCCCGCTGGCAAAAGAGGTGTGCATATACTTTGATTCGAACGGTATGCATTTCGTAATTAGCGGGACTAACTTAACTGAACTTGAAATATCCATTTACGAAAATGAAAAGAGAGAAGGAAACACGTTCACGCTCCTTCAAGAAAAACCAAAGGAATTCAGGTACTCAATGTTCCCGTTCTCAAAGGATAGCGTTGGATTAATGATAACCAAGCACATCTTAGTCAAAGACGGAAAAGCGGAAGTGTACAAAGCAACAGGATACGAAGGGTACGAGAAGGCAGGAGAAGCCAAAGTCCTAATTCAGA
The DNA here is from genome assembly GCF_041647995.1 of Pyrococcus kukulkanii. Classification (NCBI taxonomy): domain Archaea; kingdom Methanobacteriati; phylum Methanobacteriota; class Thermococci; order Thermococcales; family Thermococcaceae; genus Pyrococcus; species Pyrococcus kukulkanii. Next base: position 1,987 of record NZ_JARRIB010000007.1, on the reverse strand, counting down.
ACAACATGGTTCACATCATACTTCCATTTGAATATATAGAAACTCCCGAAGACTTCTACTTCGCAGTCTCTACGGTTAAGGATGGGGAACTCGAGGTCATCACGACTCCAGTGGAAGTTAAGCTTCCAGTGCAAGTGAAAGGCGTGCCGTTAGTTGACATAAAGGACGTTGAGGGAGATGATCACGGGCCAGGGACTTACACCTATGCAACGGACAAGGTCTTCGTGCCACATCACCTAGACCTACTTAGATTCAGACTACTTGAGCAGACCGATTCCTACGTCATGGAGTTCTACTTCAAGGAGCTCGGAGACAACCCATGGAATGCTCCAAATGGATTCAGCCTCCAGATTATAGAGGTTTACCTCGACTTTAAGCCTGGAGGAAACACCTCAGCAATAAAGATGTATCCCGATGGTCCTGGGAGCAATGTTAACTTAGATCCAGATCATCCCTGGGATGTTGCATTTAGAATAGCCGGCTGGGACTATGGAAATATCATAGTTTTGGCAAACGGAACTGTATACCAAGGAGAAATGAAGATTTCTGCAGACCCAACGAGCAATAAGATAGTCGTGGTAGTTCCGAAGAAATTCATAAAGCTCAACGAGAGCTATGGACTGTGGGGAGTTGTATTAGTTGGATCCCAGGACGGTTATGGACCAGACAAGTGGAGGCCGGTAGCGGTTGAAGCTGAACAATGGAAGCTAGGAGGAGCAGAGCCACAAGCCGTGATAGATGGTCTAGCACCTAGGGTTATGGACTTACTTGCCCCCCCAGGGTTCAAGCCAACCCAGGAAGAGCAACTCAAGAGCTATGATCTGGAGAAGAAGAAACTGGCAACGGTAAGGGCCATTCCAATGATAAAACCAGCGATAGTGATAATTGATCCAGAAGGAGATGATCACGGGCCGGGAACTTACACTTACGCAACTGACAAGGTCTTCATCCCACACCACCTAGACCTCCTCAAGTTCATTATGAAAGAAGAAGAGGAGTACTGGAAACTGGAATTCTACTTCAAGGAGCTTGGCGACAATCCATGGAATGCTCCAAATGGATTCAGCCTCCAGATTATAGAGGTGTACTTTGACTTCAGGCCAGGAGGAAACACCTCAGCAATAAAGATGTACCCAGACGGGCCAGGAAGTAACGTTAACTTAGATCCAAACCATCCCTGGGACTTAGCCCTTAGAATTGCAGGATGGGACTACGGGAATTTAATCGTCCTTCCGAATGGAACCGTGTACCAAGGAGAAATGAGGATCTCAGCTGATCCAACTAGAAATGCAATAGTGGTTGAGCTACCGAAGAAGTTCCTTACGATTAACACCACCTACGGCCTATACTTAGCGGTCTTAGTTGGAAGCCAAGATGGCTATGGGCCTGATAAGTGGAGATCAGTGGCTGTTGAAGCTGAACAATGGAAGCTAGGAGGAGCAGAGCCACAAGCGGTAATAGACGGTCTAGCGCCAAGAGTGGTAGATCTATTAGTGCCCCCAGAATTCAAGCTAACCCAAGAAGAGCAACTCAAGAGCTATGATCTGAAGAACAAGAAGCTCGCGACGGTCTTGATGATCCCAGTAATAAAGGGAACATATAAGCCGCCAGAGAAACCAGAGGAAACAAAAACAGAGACAAAAACTCCAACGCCTACAAGAACGGAAACTCCAACCCAGACAAAAACAGAAACTAAAACAGAGACGAAAACTACGACAACGCAGACTTCAACAACTGCACCAAGCACCTTCCCAACTCAATCACCACAGTCACCGACTAAAGAAGGGATATGCGGACCTGGAGCAATCCTTGGATTGGCATTATTAATCCTACTAAAGAGAAGGCTTTGATCTTCCATATTTCCATTTTTAGAGGTGAAAAACATGGCAAGCGTGAAGCTTGAAGGAGTATGGAAGATCTTCGGGGGGTTTGCTGCGGTTAAGGATTTAACCCTAGAGGTTAGGGATGGTGAGTTCCTAGTACTTTT
>NZ_JARRIB010000006.1 GCF_041647995.1 Pyrococcus kukulkanii | reverse complement strand
CTCCCGCACCACAAAAACTCCTTGATAGTGATTAGCCAGTGTTTGCAACGACAGTAGGTGCAGGAGGAAACGGTTCACGGTAAACTCCTAAGAAAGCTCCAGCAAGAAGAAAGGCACATCCTCCTTCTCGAGTACCACAACCTCCCTAGGATACCTCCTGTGGGCCTTCCCAGCCTTTACCTCAACTCTCATGTTCCCCGCGATTGCATCAATCTCATAGGAGTTCCTGTAGTAATAGACCTCCCCATACTTCCGGTACAGATGCTCCTGAACAACCCACTCGTAAATTGCCTCTTCCCTTAGCTCCGCCCCGCTCCATGCTGAGAAAAGCCTAGCCAAAAGAGGATCCCTGAAAAAGAACTTTTTCTCCTTCCTGTACATTATCCTGTTTCCTTCTTTCAGGTATGCCGTCCCAAGGATGTATAGCTCTTGGAAGAGCTCCACGTAGCTTTGAATTACCTTGTAGGAATAGCCTGAAGTCATGCTAGCTAATGCCCTATAGCTCGTTGCGGAGGGAGCGCTTTCAATGATCGCATAAAATGCCTCCTTAGCTATTTCGAGGCTCTTTCCAAACCTTATGAACTCCCCTAGGTAAGCCCCGAGAAGATCGTCCATTGGAAGACCGTTAAGTGAAGCAGGAAAGCCGCCTGTTCTCAAGTACTCATCAAATAGCTTCAGGGTTTTCTCTCGGTGAAGTTCCGGTCTTTTGAGCCCCATTACCTCGGTGTACTCTCTGAAGGAGAGGGGCATCACCTCGAGTGTTTTTCCTTTTCCTCTTCTTCCTGGGAACATCTCGACGTCCCTTTTTACTTTTAATGAGCTCGATCCTGTAATGGTAATAACGTCATTGTCCAAAAGACCTGCATCGATTAGTGGCTTAACTCCTCTCCACCAACCTTCAAGTGATGAGGCTTCGTCCAAAAAGATGTAGCCCTGTCTAATCCCTTCCTTCTCCTTCACCTCGTGAAACTCCTTTAGCAGGGTCGAAAGCTCCCTGTAGTCTGGAAGAATCTCAACGTTGATATATAGGACTGACTCTGGAGGATTTTCTTTCAAAAGCTTCTTAATTAAAAGCTTTATCCCCGTTGTTTTTCCGACCTGCCTTGGACCGAGGACGAAGTTTAGTGAAAAAGATTCAAGAGAAATCCTATCAATCCATTTCGGCCACCAGCGGATCTTTTGCCTTCTCCACTGTCTCACGTGGTAATCCTCTCTTCCCTCCCACCATGGGTTCATGTAAGTTAGATCTCCAAGCCTCATGTTGACACCTGAGAAGTTCTAGTTCTCATATATTTATAAATGTTGAGAACTCTAATTTCTCATTACTGAACGGATGGTGACTTTATTAAATGTAGAACGTTTCCTTCAAAGACTGGAGGAGATAGCCCATGGAGAAAAAAGCATTAGCCCTTAGAGAATTCATAAAAAGAGTTGAGGATAAGTTTGGTGACTCTATTGAAAGTATCGTGCTATTTGGATCCTATGCGAGAGGAGACTACGATATAGATGTGCTCGTTGTTGGTAACGTCAATTTTGATGATGTTATGGAAATTGTCAAAGGGAAGACAGCTTTATAAAAACTGCCCTAATTGAAGGGAAAGTTGTATATCCAAAGGTTAGCAGGTCTCACTAAGTGGGAGTTCCTTAAATTTCTGGCTAAAGAAGGTAAGGGCATCCCCTACGATGAGGAATAACTCGAACTTAAAAATGATCTTAAGATTTACAATGGAAAAAATTTAAACCTCCATCTCCTCTAACCCCCGAATTACACCCTCCAGATTAATCTCCCTGCCCCCAGGAATTTCCATTGCAATTCTGCCGTCATGAATAACCACTATTTTATCGACGTACCTTAGTATCCCCGGCCTGTGGGCTATTATTATGCTCGTCCTTCCCTCCATAAGCTTAAGCATTGCCTCTTGAACCAGCCTTTCCGTCTTGGGATCAACGCTTGACAGTGCCTCGTCCAGAATTACTATATCAGGATCCTTAAGCATGGCCCTAGCAATTGCTATCAGCTGCCTCTCCCCCAGGGAAAGTAGTTTCCCTGCCTCTCCGGCCGGAGTGTCATAGCCCTTAGGGAGCCTCATTATGAACTCATGGATGCCGAGCTGTTTGCAGACCCTTATCACATCCTCCTTACTTGCCCCAGGATTTGCTATCAGGATGTTCTCCATTATCGTCCCAGGGAAGAGGTAGGTTTCCTGGGGGACGTAGCCTATTCTATTCCTGAGGCTTTTTCTACTTATTCTCCTCCCATCTATTCCGTCATATAGGATTCTTCCCCTCGTGGGGTCGTAGAACCTCATGATTAGGTTCGCTATCGTCGTTTTTCCAGCTCCAGTCTTGCCGACGAGGGCTATTTTGCTCCCCGCTGGTATTTCCAAGTTGACGTCCTTCAGAACCGGCCTACCTTTCTCGTACTCGAACCATACATTCTCAAACTTTATTTCCCCATTAAGCCTTTCAACTTCAATTCCCTCGTAGCTCTCAACGTTCTCATCATCTATTATCTCGTATATCCTGTCTAAGGCTGCCAATGCTGATTGAAGGCTGTCGTACATGCTCACAACGTTGTTTATAGGCCCCCTGAACCTCTGAGCGTACTGGACAAAAGCTACAACAACGCCTATGCTCACCGCGCCCTTGTACGCTAGATAACCTCCGTAGGCTATCACGATTATTACCGAGAGTAAGCTTGTAATGTTCATGAGGGGCCAGAAGAGGCCCATGTATATTGCAACCCTCAGGTATGCTTTCACAGTTTCGAGTGAGGCCTTAGAAAATTCCTTCTCAACGTCCTTCTCCTTTCCAAATGCCCTTATCGTCTCTATCCCGGAAACGCTCTCCTCAACTATGCTTGAAATCTTCGCGACCTTCTCCCTGGTCTCCCTGTAGGCCCTCCTCATTCTGCCCCCGAAGTAGTAAGCCACTACAACCATTAGCGGGACGCTCAGGAGCGTTGCTAAGGTCAGCCTCGGACTTAGGAAGAGCATTGCAGCTATTATTCCGGCTATGCTCAGTATACTGCTTATCCCTCCCAGCAGGCCCGAGACGAGTATATCGTTCACCATGTTTGTGTCGTTTATTATCCTTGAAACCAAATCTCCAGTAGATCTGTTCTTGAAGAAGTCCAAGTTTGAAACGAGAATTTTCTCATACAGCTGCCTCCTAAGGCTTTTCAGCACGTTCTGACCGAGCATCTCCGTGTAGTAGGTCTGAAGCGTCGTGAAGAACCACTGGGCGACTAAGGCCAAGAGGTAGAGTGTAGCGATGAAGGGCAATCCCTCAAGCTTTCTAGGGATTATGTAGTGGTCTATTGCCACCCTGAGCAGGTAGGGAGAGGCAAGCGTCGCCAGGGTTGAGCCTATTATTGCAACAACAGCTATCCCCAGGATACTTCTTTGTGATAATGCCTCCCTGAGGAACCTCAGGAAGAGGGACTTATCCCCCATACCCACCACCCACGAGCTCTCTGAAAATGCTCTCCCTTTTGAGTAGCTCTTCTGGATCCCCTTCCTCTACTATCCTCCCGTCTTTCAGGACGATTACCCTATCGACGATCCTCGCCAAAGAAGGCCTTTGAGAGACTATTAGGGCAGTTTTATCTTTCAGAATGTCCTTCAGATCCTCGACGAGTTTCCTCTCGGTCTCTAGATCTAGATTTGACACGGGATCATCGAGGAGGACTATCTTTGGATTAAGGAGCATTGCCCTAGCTAACGCCAGCCTTTGTCTCTGCCCGCCGGAGAGGGTTATACCTTTCTCTCCAACGACCGTGTTGTAGCCCTTAGGTAACGAAGAGATAAAATCATGTATCTTCGCTACTTTAGCTGCCTTCACAATTTCCTCCATGCTTGCATCCGGCTTTGCGAGCGCTATGTTCTCCTTTATGCTCCTGTTGAATATGAATGGTTCCTGGGGAACGTAGGCTACTATCTTTCTGAGGCTGCTAACCTTTATCTTACTAACATCTACACCGTCAATTAGCACTTGACCTTTCTGGGGCTCATAAAGCCTTGCTATTAGCTTAAGTATAGTGCTCTTCCCTGATCCTGGAGGCCCAGTTATTAGAACCTTTTCTCCAGGCTTCACCTTGAAGCTAACGCCTTTGAGCACCGTCCTCCCGGTGGCCTCGTATGTAAACCACACATCTCTGAATTCAACCTCTCCCCTGGGATTATCAAGGTCTATAGCATCGGGAGCATCGACGCTTTCAGGGGCAGAATCTATGACCTCAAACAGCCTCGATGCCGCAGCCAAGGTTCTCTGCATGTCCCCTATTATGAAGCCGAGGGCCCTCAAGGGCCACATTAGGGTAAGCATGTAAGTAAGGAAAGCTGTAAGCTCTCCCACGGTTAGAGTTCCCGCTATTATCCCCTTGCCTCCATAGTAGAACATCGCGCTCATTGAAAGCCCGAGAACGAGGAATGGAGAATTACCGTAGATGGAGGTTATCTTGGTGGCCTTAACGTTTAGAGAGTACAACTTTTCATTGTCCTCGTCAAACTTTGAGAGTGCGTAACTCTCAGATGCGAGGGCTTTTATCGTCTTTATACCCGCTATCGCCCCGGTCACCAGCGATGCAAGGACTCCGGTTTGGTGTCTTATGCTGTCGTAAATTGGCCTTACCTTTTTTATGTAGGTCATGTTTATCATTACAACTACGATTATCGTCACAACAGCAACGAGCGTCAGCCTTCCGCTCATCCTGAGCATGTAGTAAAGGGATATGAGGATCAAGAATGACGAGTAGACGAGCATCCTCAGCCTGAACGATAGGAAGGCCATTATCCTCTCAGTGTCATTGGTTATCCTGCTTATTATCTGGCCTGAGAAAGTTTTATCAAAGAACTCCATCCTGTGCCTCTGAATTGCCCTAAATGCATCCATCCTTATCATGTAGATCGCATGCTGGGATGCTTTCGTTAGGAGGTAGCGGGCTGAAAAGCTGAAGGCTCCATTCAAAACTCCGGCAAGGATTATCAGGAGGGCGTACCTTATTGCAGCATCATAGTTTTTCGCGGATATCCCCTTGTCTATCGCGTTCCTTATTAGAACTGGAATAACTCCATTTGTATAGGCCATTAAAACTACTAAGACCATAGCTATCCCAAACTCGAGTTCATATCCCTTGAGGTACCCCAGGATCCTCATAAACTGCTTAGTTGAGTCCATGTTGATACATTCATTTCGTTTCTATAAATATTTATCGATTAGATGACTATCTAAACCAAAATAATAAGTGGCACAAAAAGCTTATAAATGACTCATTGGAATGCCGAATAGCGAGGTGAGATTAAATGGCGATATGGCAGGGAAGATCACTTAGGAAGCCCTCAGGTGGGAGGATTGTACTTGCGAGGAAGAAGAGGAAGAGGGAACTTGGTAGGGAGCCCGCCAACACAAGGGTTGCTGAGCAGGACAAAAGAAAGATCATAAGAACCTATGGAGGAAATAGGAAGGTTAGATTGATGGCTGCAGCTTACGCGAACGTCTTTGACAAGACCGGTAAGGGTAGGAAGGTTAGGATTATAAGGGTCATTGAGAACCCTGCAAACAGGCAGTTCGCGAGGAGGAACATCATCACCAGGGGAGCAATAATCGAGACCGAGCTAGGAAAGGCCAAGGTTACCTCAAGGCCCGGCCAGGATGGTGTCGTTAACGCTATCCTTCTCGAGGAGAAGACTATTGAGTGATTTTCGATTTTCTCTCGTTCTCCCAAAATCTATAAAGGGCAAACATTGAGGTTTGTGGTTTTCTTCTTGGGAAGGGAAAGGAGATTTATGAAGCTGTGTTTGGTTGGCCTACACTCAGGTCTTCTGGGGAGTATGGGGTAGAAAAATTGTAGAGGTCAAGGTTAAGATCGTGAACAAGGGTTCATGAATATTTCACAAACGGTAAATACTAATCCATGTGAGAAGTGCTAAGGTTTTTACACCTTAAATCTACCTCTAAAGTGCAATGTGCCTCATAGCAGGTGGGATATCACTGTCGGCAGGGGATATAATTACGATGATAGAGAGAGGTAGGCATAGGGGACCTGATTCTTTCGGAGTTTGGAGCGATAGCTTTGTGTTAAAATCAAGCAATTTTGAGGATGTGAGGGAAGTTAGAGGTGGGAAATTTGTTCTCATACAGTGTAGGTTGGCCATTACTGGATCAAAGAGTTACACTCAGCCTTTCTACAATGATATTATTCTAGTTCATAATGGAGAGATATACAATCACGCTTACCTTAGGGAGTTTCTAATTGAAAGAGGGCTAAGCTTTGAGAGTGACATTGACAGTGAGGTAATACTTAGGCTCCTTGAGTACCTTATATATGATAGAGGGTTGCACCCAAAGGACGCCGTTAAGAAGGCCATGCTAATGCTTAACGGCGATTATGCTGTGGCTTTTAAGTATGAGGATAAAATCTACCTCTTCAGGGATCCAATTGGAATAAGACCCCTCTATTATTCTCCGAACGGTCACTTTGCATCTGAAAAGAAAGTTCTGTGGACCCTTGGAGAGAAAGCAATTCCCGTAAATCCTGGGGAAGTCATGGAGATATCGAATCAAGGAATAAAAAGGTGGAAGGTGTTTGATCCCCTTGATGTTAAAACTTGGGGAGTAGCATACCGTGAGGGTCTCAAGGATCTCCTTCTCAACTCCGTCAGGCTTAGAAGTCGAGATGAACTTGGCGTTCTATTTTCTGGGGGTCTCGATAGTTCGCTAATAGCTCTGCTTGCATCAAACTTCTCGGAGAAGGTTGTGCTTTACACTGCCGGAACCGAGGACAGTAAAGACATTGAATGGGCAAGGAAAGTTGCCGAGGAGCTTGGCCTTGCACTTAAGGAATATATCTTCTCGCGGGAAGAAGTTGAAGCCGAGCTTGAGAAGGTGGCGTTCGCTGTAGAAGATCCCAATCCTATGAACATTGCCATAGCCATCCCTCTATACTTCTCAACTAAATTGGCACGAGAAGATGGGATTAGGGTTCTATTAAGCGGACAAGGGGCGGATGAACTGTTCGGAGGATATGCAAAGTACCTAAATAATCCTGGCCTAATGATTGAAGACTTTAAAACACTTGCCGAAAGGAATTTGGCCAGGGATGATAAGGTTTCGATGCTTAACGGCGTTGAGGTTAGGTTTCCCTACCTTGACCTTTCATTTGCCATCTTGGCACTCAACGTGCCCTTGAACGAGAAGATAAGTGAAGGAATTAGGAAAAAGATTCTGAGGGAGGTAGCCGTGGATATGGGGCTCCCTGTGGATGTAGCCTACAGGGAGAAAAAGGCCATGCAGTATGGGAGTAACTCTCAAAAGTTGCTAGAGAAAATAGCCAAATCAAGGGGGATGGGACTTAGGGAGTTCGCTGACCATCTGTTTGAGCGGATGAGGAGAGGGATTGGCTCTGAGTGATGATGATAGTCCTCCAGAACCGACGCTTTTTCTTTAATTATACAATTAAACAACTCATTAATTCTGCTATTACATAGAGAGATAAATTTTTATATACCTATGCCTCCATGTAGGTATAGAAAATTATACTACAAAAATCTGTATCTGGTGGTATCATGGAGGATCTGAGGAGGCAACTTGAGGAGTTGAAGAGAAGATTGGAGGTGCTTGAGGAGAGGATAGATCCAATAGATGAAGTTATGCTCTCAATAAAGGCAAGGCTGAAGAGAAAGCTCGAAACACTTCCGGAACTTGACGAGGAGAAAGCAGCAAAGACGTTAAAGGCTCTTGCCAATCCCGATAGAATTAGGATCCTGAAAATGTTATCGGAGAGGCCCATGGGCTTCAAGGAGATTAAGGAAGCCCTAGGTGTTGAGAGCCCAACCGTTTCCCATCACTTGAAGCTCCTCTTGAAAACTAGGATGGTGAGGAAGGGGGAGAAGTACGAGATAACTCCAGACGGTAGGCTATTCCTCAGGATATTGGAGATATTGTCTGCCCTGGAAGAGGTGGAGGAAAATGTTTGAAGATGAGGGATTAAGGTTTAGGGTTAGGAACTTCCTGAAAGGGGTAGCTGCCCTTCTATTAGTGGTTTGGGTGTTTAGAGGGTGGCTTGGCTTAGAGGGATACAACGAGCAAATTGCCTGGGTAATAATTGCGCTGATATTCATAATAGAGCTTCTTGGCGTAGGCAAATGGTTCGGAATAACTCTCAGTGGAATAGTGTTTGCAGTAGCTAAGGCATTCTTCATAGTGGCATTGTTTATTTTCGTGGGAGGATGGCTCGGTTTGCCTTCAGAGTTAGTCCTTCATGGATTCACGATTACAGCAAAGAAGGCCCTAGCTTACTCCATAGTCTTAGGTATAGCCGGATTACTGGTGGCAAGGTTTGACTTTCCCATAAGGAGGGGACGAAATATCACCCCTAAGGTGGAGAGAAAAGCCTACGAGTTCACTGGCCTCACATATGATGGAGTAGTAGTGAAGGGGGATGGGAAAGCATACCCGATAAAGTTCGGGAAGAAAAGAGTTGGGTGGGCAATCGAAGGAGACGTCACGGTTGAGGTTAAAACTCCGATAGGAACCGTCAGGAAGAGGCTGATAGGGCCAACGGTGATATGGACGAGACTAAACTTAGAGGGAAGGAAAGTAAGCCCGAACCCAGCCTTTGTTGAGACGGTAAGCTCGATGCTTTCCCCAAGAATATACGAGGGTAAGACTGAGTCGGTAATTGATTTAGGCTTCCTGAAAGTGTACGAAGGAGAGGGCTTTGAGTACGTTAAGCTACCCTTCCTTGAGGTCATAAGCACTCCAGAAGGTGAAGAGGTAAGAATCGGCCCAATAAAAATACATGAGGGCAGGCCCAGGAAGATAAGGGGTGAGATGTTCACGATAAGGGAGCTTGGCAACGGGTTCCAGCTCACAAAAGTGGATGACAGGATGAGCATAGTTACGGATGAATTTAAGATAGAGATAGTTGGGAACAAGGTAACGTACAGGAGCGGTAGCGAAAAGCTGACCGTTGGAGACAACTACGTCTCCCTTTCCTCTGGAGACATCTCAATAAGCGTTGGAAAAGGTTCTGCGAAGATAAGGATAGAGGACGCAATAATCTCGGCAAGGGACGGGAAGGTAAAGATAAGGATTGGGGACAGCATACACACGATAAGAAGCGAGGAAGCATTCAAGCTCGTTCTCAAGAAGGCCAAGGAAATAGTAGAGGAGCAGAGCGAGGACGTCATTGAGGGACTTGGCGTGGATAAGGCGAGGCTGAACAGAAGGGTTAAGGAGCTTTTGGATGAGCTAATGAAGTTCCTGGGGTGAGAGGATGATATTTGAGGACGTTAAGAGGGTTATCATCTCTGGAGTCAACGGCAAGATAACGGTAGAGGAACATGAAGGGGACTTCGTTGAGGTAAAGTACACAATAGAGGGTGAGTGTGACGTGGAGGTTAAGCGGGAAGGTGAAACGCTAATAATCAAGGAGGAACCCAGGAAGAAGAAAATCCTTGGAATAATAAGTAAGGATCTAAAGGGGAAGGCGGACATAACCGTTAAAGTTCCAGAGAGTGTTTCAGTTACTGCGTCAAGCGTAAACGGGACTATACTCGTAGAGGGAGCGAAGGCTAGAAAAGTAACTTCGGTCAACGGCTCGATAATACTAAAGGAGGCCAGGGTATCGGAAGTTTCTACTGTTAACGGGAGAATTTCCGGAAGCATAGCCTTAGCTGAAGATCTAAAAGTTTCCGGGGTAAACGGCTCAATAAGCCTTGACATAGAGGACATGGAGGGAGATGGAATAGTTTCCACCGTGAACGGGAGCGTTAGGATTAGGCTGAGCGATCTCTGCGATGTTACAGTTATAGCCAGCGCGGTCAATGGCAGGATTCATGTGGATGACTTCGAGGATGGTGAGTTCAAGCTCAAAGTTTCCACCGTGAATGGGAGCGTGGTTGTTGAGAGGTTCTAGCTTTCTTTAATTCTTTACTTGAATAATTATTTAATTGCAGAATTAGGGAGGGTTAGTGGAGATGCTAGACCTCGGAAGGAACTTCTGGCTGTACGCGGTGGGGAGATGGATCTCCCAGGCGGGATGGATAATTCAGGATGTCGCCGTCCCATTGTACGTCCTCGACAAGACGGGTAGCGGGGCGATGATGAGCCTCTTCATAATGGCAGAACTAGTTCCGAGGCTCCTCGTTAACCCAATAGCAGGAGTAATTGGGGATAGGTACGATAGAAAGAAGCTCATGTACGGGCTTGATATAGCTAGAGGGATTCTCCTCTTTGCAGTTATAGCCCTCAACTTCCTTGAGATACATCAGCTGTTGATAGTCCAGATAGTCATGAGCATTCTAGGGGCTTTTTTCTCGGCGGGAATAGTGGGCATGTTCCCAGATCTAGTTGAAAAGAATCAGCTTGCGAGGGCCAAGTCCATACTGAACAGCGGGAGCCAAGTGCTCAGGATAGTAGGCCCAATCGTGGGTGGCTTAATATATGCCCTTGGAGGAATTAAGCTGGCAATTCTGGTTAATGCTATAAGCTTCTTTGGTTCGGGTTTGTTTGAAATGATGATAGAATACCGCAGGGAAGTACGGGGAATTTCAAGTCTCCATGAGGTATGGCACGAGATAGTCGAGGGATTTAGATTCATGACAAAATCGAGGGCCCTAATGGTGCTGGTTAGCTTTGGAATACTACTCAACACCCTCCTGAACCCGGTATTTGTCGTGGTACTCCCATATCTCGCTAGGATAGAGCTCGGTCTGTCATCGGTTCAGTTTGGGAGCGTTGAGACGGTGGCTACACTGGGGGCTTTAGCGGGGAACATGCTCATAGCATTAAAGCTTGGGGAGAGGTCAGAGGGTGTTATGTTTAAGGCGCTTTTCATCCAGCTTGCCTGTTTAATGAGCCTGGCATTCATCACGCGGTCTATGCTTGGAGAGCTTGCTTATCCCGCCCTGCTCGTGACGATCTGCTTGATAGGACTATTCAACACGCTCGTTAACGTTCCCCTATTCACGAAGCTTCAGAAAGCCGTCCCGGACAACGTGCGCTCCAGGTTCTTCAGCGCACTTGAAACGATAATGATGGCCACAACTCCACTTGGCATGGCGATCGTTGGGCCGATTCTTGACAGGCTGGGGGTCACAACGGTGGTCTTAATTCTCACGATACCAAGCTTTGCAATTCTACTATACTACTACACCAATTTCAGGGCCGAGATACTTAGCATTGGGGAGGGGTTCTCATGAGGCTCGGGAGGGACTTTTGGCTCTTCGCAATTGGCAGGTTCATATCCCAAGTAGGATGGGCCGTTCAAGAAGTGGCCTTGCCCCTGTACGTTTTAGATATAACGCACAGCGCTAAAATCATGACTCTCTTCGTGTTGGCCGACTTAATCCCCTCGTTATTGACAATGCCCATTGCCGGCGTCATTGGAGATAGGTACAATAGGAAGGCCTTAATGGTGAGCTTGGACTTGGCGAGAGGAGTTCTATTATTTGGTGTTGTCGCCTTCAACTTCCTGGGGATAAAGGAACTGTTGACAGTTCAAGTAGTTCTGGCTGTAATGAGCTCATTCTTCTCCGCAGGAACGTCCGCGATGTACCCGGATTTGGTTGACCAAGAGGATCTTGAGAGGGCGAACTCCATAGTCATGTCCGCTGGAATAATAGCAAGGCTCATTGGCCCGGCCTTGGGTGGTTTTATCTACGCGCTTGGAGGGATAAAACTGGCAATTCTGGTCAATGCTGTGAGTTTCTTTGGTTCAGGTCTGTTTGAGATGTTCATAAGATATGAATGGAAAAGCAGAAAGATTGAGAATCTCTCGGAAATTATTAAAGATCTCGTGGAGGGAATAAAATTCATAAGGAGTAGCAGGTATCTCGTAGTTTTGGTTACTTTTGCCTTGGCTATGAACGCCTTCGGTAATCCATTTGGAGCCATCATATGGCCGTACTCCCTTAGGGAAGTCTTGAAGCTCTCAAGTCAACAGTTTGGAATCGTTGAGAGCTCTTTCATGCTCGGTGCTTTACTTGGAAACGTGCTAATTGCTGCCGTCCTTGGTAGGAAGACTGGGAGGCATATATTCAAACTGATGTTGGTAAATGGGGCCCTTATGCTTCCATTCATCTGGATAATTTCTCCCTACTCCAATGTCCCCAGGGACGTTGTGTTTTACGTTCTAATAGGGATGGGCATAGCCATGGGAATGTCGAATGCCATGATAAACGTCCCCATAAACTCCAATCTGCAGAGGGCCGTTCCTACTGAGTTCAGGGGGAGGGTTTTCTCTGCTTTAGGAGTTCTGGCCAATCTAACGGTTCCCATAGGCTTAGTTGTCGTTGGTCCGCTGATCGATCACTTAGGGGCATGGAAGGTCTCGGCATTGCTCTGGGTAGGAATGGGAGTGGTTGTGCTGTACTACTGGTTATTCCATAGGGATGTGCTTACGAACCACGAGCCCAGCCCCTAGGAACATCAGTGAAACTACCACGAGCCCTGCTCTTATTCCAATTTTTCCAAATATTGTTCCCAAGATGGAGATATAGATTCCGTTGATCAAAGACGCGAATAATGAGTAAAATGAGCCTAAGGTTGCCCTCTTATCATCAGGGATTGCTCCTTGGAATGCCCTCTGCCATTCCTTAAATGCTTGGGCAAATAGTAAACTTCCCAACACCAAGGTCAAAAAGCCGAACCAAGAGCTTAGTCCAGCTAATAACGTTAAACCCGGAATTAAAATTGGGGAGTATACGTACAAAACCTTCCTACGATTTTCACCAACGTCAACGTACCACGAAATTCCGTTGATTAGCGTGTAAAGGCCGGAAAGCCACGATACTCCAAGTATTGAAGGCATAAATTCATAGAAGTAGAGTTGCATGAAGGAGGTAAAGCTTGCCAGCGATAGCCCTATTAAGCTCGCATATGCGAAGAGGAGTGCTAACACGCGTGAGCTTCTCAGGAATCTAAAAGTCTCTATTAGGTGATAACCGTAGGGAAGCTTACTCTTCGTGGTATCAGATGGGATCGTGAGCATTATCAAAAAAGATATTAAGATGAAGGGGACGCTCAGTAGGATTGCTACCCTCATGCTTAAGAGCCTTGCAATGAAGCCTCCCAGGGTAGCACCCAGGAAGCTACCTGCCATTTCGAATGCTCTAAGCCTGCCATAAGTCTTTGGATACTCGTCTCTCCTCCCATCTCGGGAAAGGAGTTCATAGAGCCAACCAGTCTCTGCTCCAGTAAGAAATGCTACTGCGAGGGAGTTGAATATAGTTGCAAAAAGAACATGCCAAAATGAGTTAGCCAAGTAGAGGAGTAACGTTCCTGGGATCAGAAGGATCTTTGACAGGAGAACGCTGGTCTTCTTTGATATCTTGTCTGCAACAATTCCAGTTGGAATCTCGAAAATGGCAACGAGAATCAACGAGAGCCCTATCAAAAACCCAATCTGGGACTTTGATAGTGAAAGCGACTGGAGGTAGATAAGGTAAAAGCCAGAATAAAACGTTAAGTGAAGTAGGCTGGAAATGTAGAAACGCCTGACGTAATCCATGGTCTAGCTTTCACGTGACTTCCTATTAAATTTTCTTCACCCTTCTCCTTTCGATACAAATCTTAACGAAAAGACTTTTATACTTCCGAGGGCATAGATGTATACACCACTATCGAGGTGATGAGCATGCATGACTTAGTTGAGTTCGCGGTGGAGAGGGCTCTGGATCTGGGAGCAGAGTACGCGGAAGCAAGGTTTGAGGAGAAGCAGGGGACTTCAATTGCAATGAAGAACGGTGTTCCAGAGGGATTAAGCCTGCTCTCAGACAGGGGAATAGGAATTAGAGTCCTCGTTAACGGTGGAATGGGCTTCGCAAGCACGAACGTTCTAACCAAGGAGAGCGTTGCAGAGGCTGTTGAGAGGGCGGTAAAGCTGGCAAAATCTGCCTCAAAGCTCAGGAAAGAGCCAATAAAGTTCAGCGAAGAACACTTCCACCAGGTCAAGTACGAGGTCAAGATGAAGAAAGACTTCCGCGACGTTTCCCCAGAAGAAAAGCTCGAGCTCCTGAAGAAAATTGAGGAAGAAGTCACAGGGACTGGAATAAAGGTTCCGATGAGGTACCTCGCATATTCCGACCAACTCTGGAAGAAGGTCTTCGTCAACAGCGAGGGGGCCTACGTGAAGAGCAAAATCCCAAGGGTTTCCGTAATGTACAACTTGGTTGTCTTCGAGAACGGTCAGATGGAGCAGGCTCCATTCATCGAGAGAGCTTTCTCCGGAGGACTTGAGCTAATTGAGAAGGATGAGCCCTGGGAAAGGGCTAAGAGGGAAGTTGAAACTTTGAGAAAGCTCATAGTTGAGGGGAAGAGACCTCCAGAAGGTAAAGTTGATCTCATTATAAGCCCCGAGGTGGCAGGAATCGCAGTTCACGAGAGCGTGGGACATCCCTATGAGCTCGACAGGATAATGGGAAGGGAGGCCGCTCAGGCGGGAGAGAGCTTTGTCAAGCCTGATATGTTAGGGGAGAGAATCGGGAGCGAAGTTGTTACTGTAATAGATGATCCAACGATTCCAAACAGCTGGGGCTTCTACCTCTACGATGACGAAGGAGTGAAAGCTCGCCCAAGGTACCTCATAAGGAACGGGGTCATTACCGAGTTTCTCATGAACAGGGAGTACGCCTACAAGCTCGGCCTTAATTCAAACGCCGCAGCTAGAGCAATAAACTACAACAGGGAGCCAATTGTGAGAATGGCCAACACCTACCTCGCCCCAGGAGATTACTCATTCGAGGAACTCATCGAGGACATCAAGCTCGGCGTCTACATGGTCTCCTTCAACGAGTGGAACATTGACGACAGAAGGTACCAGCAGAGGTACATAGGTAGGGAGGCATACCTCATCGAGAACGGCGAGATAAAGCACCCTGTGAAGAGGCCGATTCTTGAGATCACGACCAGAGGATTATGGAGTAGCGTTGATGCTGTGGGCAAGGAAGTGGAGTTCTATCCAGGAACCTGTGGGAAGGGAGAACCAGGGCAAGGCGTTCCCGTTTGGATGGGTGGAGCACATGCGAGGCTTAGGGATATCCCACTGAGGAGGCCGTGAGGTGGTGGAAATGTTTGATGTTAACGAGCTTATCCTTAAGAAGGCCAAGGAGCTGGGCTTTGGGGATGTTGTAGTTTTAAGCTATGAGATGAACAGGAGGCAGGTTAGGTTCGCAAACAATGAGGTCACCGTTGCAAAGCACTGGCACGAGAGGAAGGTTGAGCTCTTTGTTGAGTGGGAGAAGAGGATCGCAGGGACAAGCATCATCGACTTGAGCGAGGAGAACATAGAGAAGACCCTCAAGACGCTGAAGGCCAACCTCGAGAAGATGAAGCCGAAGGAGGACTACTACGGGATTGCCGAGGGACCCTTCAAATACAAAGACATCCCCGAGACATTCGATAAGGCGATAGTCGAGCTTGACGATCCCAGCGAGTACATTGAGAGGGCTATAAATGCAGCACTTGAGGAAGGTGCTAAAAGGGTTGCTGGGGTTCTCTATACAGACCACAACAAGCTTTACCTAACGACGAGCAACGGCGTTGAAGCCTCTGATGAGGGAACTGGAATCGAGATAAGCGTTAGGGCTTTCATTGGGGATCTCGAAAGCGGACACGGAACTAACTCCGTCAGGGTCCTCAAGAAGTTTGATCCAGAGTCCGCAGGGAGAAAGGCTGGAGAGATAGCCAAGCTGGCAAGGGACCCTGAGCAGGGGCCCGAGGGAAGGTTTGACGTAATATTTGACCCATTGGCCTTCGCTAATCTACTCAGCTACATGGGCTGGGCGTTTTCTGCTTTCGCCGTTGAAGCGGGCTTTAGCTACTTCGCCAACAAGCTCGACCAGAAAGTTGCAAGTGAAATAGTAACGATAAAGGACGTTGGTAATTTGCCTAACGGTTACGCAACTAGGAAGTTCGATGATGAGGGAGTCCCAACTAGGGAGACTACCCTCATAGAGAACGGCGTCCTAAAGACGTACCTATTCAACACGAGCTTGGCAAAGAAGTACAAGAGGGAAACCACCGCGAACGCTGGTTTAATTACCCCAAGGGCATGGAACATAGTCCTCGAGCCTGGAGATTACACTAAGGATGAGCTCTTCCAGGAAGTGAAGAGGGGAATTTACATAACGAACGTCTGGTACACGAGGTTCCAGAACTACATGACCGGCGACTTCTCAACTATACCCAGGGATGGAATATTCCTGGTGGAGAACGGCGAATTAAAGCCGATAAGGAACATAAGGGTAAGCGACAACATGCTTAGGATTCTTCAGAATGTAGTGGCCCTAACGAAGGATTCATATCACATCCACTGGTGGGAAGTTTCAAGGCCAGTAACTACCCCGTACGTCCTCGTGAAGGAAGTGGGGATAACCAGGGCCACTAAGTGATTCCCCTTAGTTTGGGCTAATAAACGCCGCTGAAGTTGGGCTTTTTACTCTTTTCTCCCCGTCTAATTTTAAGGAAGTTGGTCAGCGGGTCAGGTTTCTCAATGTCTTAGCTGTTATTGATATCTTCTTCAGTTGTAGTGTAGTTAGGTGAATGCACATCTTTTTAAACTAAAACCAGTGAATTAAGATCAGCTCCGTCCCGTGCCCGAAAGGGCTCGGGGCATCAGAACGGAGGAGGAAGGAAATGATCAAGATATACACGTTGGGAGGATACGAGGAAGTAGGAAAGAACATGACTGCTGTAGAATACGATGGAGAGGTCGTGATTGTTGATATGGGGATAAGGCTTGACAGGGTTTTAATTCACGAGGACGTTGAATTCCAGAAGATGAGCTCCAAGGAGCTCAGGAAACTGGGAGCAATTCCAGACGATAGACCGATAAGAGACAAGAAAGTTGTCGCCATAGCCCTATCCCACGGACACCTCGACCATATAGGGGCAATTGGTAAGCTAGCTCCTCATTATCCCGACGTCCCCATCTATGGAACTCCATATACAATAAGGCTCGCAAAAAGCGAGATAAAGGGGGAGGAATATTTTGAGGTAACCAACCCGCTGTACGAGACGAACTACGGCGAGATAGTTCAGGTAAGCGAGAACCTTGCAATAGAATTTGTGCAGATAACCCACTCAATTCCCCAATCATCGATTGTGGTAATACACACCCCGGAAGGAGCCGTTGTTTACGCTTGCGATTACAAGTTCGACAACAACCATCCCTACGGAGAGAGGCCCGACTATAAGAGACTGAAGGAACTTGGGAAGGAGGGAGTTAAGGTTTTAATTCCTGAATCAACTAGGGTTGCGGAGGAAACTAAAACTCCCAGTGAGGCCGTTGCAAAGATGCTTCTCGAGGACTTTTTCTTGTACGAGGGTATGGAAGCCGATGGACTAATTGCCACAACCTTCGCGAGCCATATAGCAAGGCTTCAGGAGCTCATTGAGATAGCGAACAAGATGGGGAGGCAGGCTATATTCATCGGAAGGTCATTGGCAAAGTACACGGGAATAGCGAAGCAGCTCGGGCTAATAAAGATGAAAGGTTCAAGGGTTCTCAGAAGTCCTAATGCTGTCAGCAAGGTTCTAAAGGAGGTTTCTCAGGCCAGAGAGAACTATCTTCTCATAGTTACTGGGCATCAAGGAGAACCTGGGGCAATCCTAACTAGAATGGCCAACGGAGAGCTCTACGACATAGGAAAGAGGGATACTGTTGTTTTCTCAGCTGGAGTGATTCCTAATCCCTTAAACATAGCTCAGAGGTACGCCTTAGAGACCAAGTTAAGGATGAGGGGCGTTAGGATGATAAAGAACCTCCACGTTTCAGGCCATGCAAGCAGGGAGGATCACCGTTACCTCATCAGGATGCTCAACCCCGAGTACATAGTTCCAGCCCATGGAGAGTTTAGGATGCTCACTCACTACGCTGAGCTTGCCGAGGAAGAGGGGTACATGATCAGCAAGGATGTGTTTATCTCAAGGAACGGGCATGTTGTTGAGATTCCCTAGAGATCTTAATTTTTCTGCTGGATTCGGCTTTATGAGCCCTAACTAATTCTTGCCTTATGCTCAACCAAGAACTCTTCTCCAATTTACTCGACACCAGGTGTTGTATTAAAGGAAGATAATATACGGGACCTAGAGCCTATGAAAGCTAATCCTCCTTCTAAGAGCTTCTTCGACTCTCCACCTGTTAGAGGCTTTATCTCTTCCTATCTCCATATAAGCCTTCAGACTCTCTTTCAGATCTTCCGTAATCTCATCATTATAAGAAGAGTCTCAGCCTCTAACCTCATTAGCTCTACCATCATTCTCCTCAAACTCTCCTCAATCCACTCAACCCCCTCAAAGTTGTTAAACCGTAGCCATACCAGCTTCAAAGGACATTGAGGATTACTCTTTACATATCTACTCTACCATATATGAGGATCAGCTCAACCTTGATATCCCTCACTGATACCCCCTCCAGGCCACTTCTTTAAGATCTTAACCATTTTCTGGGCAAGAATCTTACTCTGGGACTTCGTTGGGCAGAAGACTATAGCTGGAGAATACAAATCCCTATTCTTAGCGAGAATCTCAAGAAGCTCTTCCCTCTTCCGAACATTCATAAAAACCCTATTCACCTTAACTTGCCGAGGAGGAGCCTTACCAACAACGTAATCGCAATTAAGCCAGTTAGCTAGACTCTCAATAGGGCGGACAGTAGCTGAAAGAGCAAGAATACGAACATTAGAGGCTAGCAAAAAAGCGATTAGTTTCTCAAGCTTTGGACCCCCTATACATTTCGTAAATAGGGACTTTGAAGATGTGAGGAGTCACCCCCCGAAAGCTCTCCAATGAAACCATGAGGGCGAGGCTTTCAAAAGAAAAAGGTGAGCAGAACTGTGTAGGAGAACTGCAGTTCTTCTTTGTTGAACTCTATGATTGTCTGCCCAACATTTCCTTTTTGTTTTCTGCGAATTTCAGGAGCTCGCCGAATGCCGTTCCGTCTAAATCTAATTATTGCCTGACTGGATCATCTGGTGGGGACACTTCTCTCTGTAGCTTGGAGAAGTTTGCGTCCATAATGAAGTGCTACGAACATTTTCAAGCCCTGTCATTCAGGGCAGAGAGAATGTCAGACTAGGCAAACTTACCTAAAGATGCAAGCTCTAGAGGAACTACACAAAAAACTTATGTAGAATAGCCCTATCATCCTCTTTACGTCCTTTTCCTCTCCGTTCTACCTCTTTCTTTCAAAGTCCGACTTTAACTTTAATAACCCCTACTAACTTCGATGGCTTTTGTCCCTGAGGAAAATCCTCCACTATGTTGGCGGTTTGATGTTGAGTTGCCACTTTAGAACGCCATCCTCTGGTAGGAGCTACAGGGAAAAGTAAAACAATGTGGTAAAAATGGAGGTTGTAAAACTATCCTCAAAAGGTCAGATCGTAATCCCAGCAAAAATCAGGAAAGAACTAAAACTATCAAAAGGGGACAAACTGCTAATTGAAAGGGAGGGTGATGCAATAATCTTAAGGCCAGTTGTTAAGCTGTCTAGGCTGAGAGGCGTGGACAAGATAGAAGGAGCGTCAGAAGAAATTGAAAAGATAAGAGAAGAATGGGACAAAGAATTCTAGTGGAGACCATGAAGTACCTCTTCGACACTAAAGCGCTGATTGCATTCTTCAACAATGAGAAAGGGGCGGAGTTCGTAGAGAAACTCTTAAAAGAAGTTGACGAGGGTAAGGCGGAAGGATTCATAAGCTCCATCACGCTGACAGAGATTTACTACCTTTACTTGAGAAGGGCTGGAGAGGAAGTCGATAGGAAGAGAGTGGAGCAGGTAAGATTTTCAAACTTGAAGGTAGTTCCAATAGATGAGGAGGTGGCATTAAAGGCAGGGAAGTATAAGGTGAAGGCGATTCCAATTGTTGATGCCTTGATAGCGGCGAGCGCTTATTCCGTTGATGCTAAGGTCGTAACGGATGACAAGCACTTCGAAGGACTGGACGTGGAAGTAGTGAAATTCAGGAGTCAAACCACCCATTGACTGGAGAACGACGTCGTCACGATCACGGGCTCAAGTTCTCTGGGGGTGAAGCAGGACATGGAACAGTTTCCAGGGAGGGAAAAGGAAGGACGCTTAAAGTCATGCCACTGTTTTTTGAGGGAATATGCTAAGGTCGTAGATCTGAAACGGCCAGAGCTCTACAGATAAAAACGCTGAAGCTCTTTGGGGAGTATCTGAAAATCAGTGACTTCCCAGGATGACCAATGGCATGCCGATGGAGGGTCTTTTGGGGGCTTACATAAGGAAATTCGTCCGCTTTGGGAAGAGTCTTGAAATAGCCAGAGAAACAATGGTTACGGTAATCTAGGCACTTCATTTGGTGCCTCTTTAAAGTCGATTCCCTCTTTAAAACTGATACCGCTTTCTTTTTTGGCAATCCTAGTATCCTTCACTAATTCCTCTTGTACCGTTTTTCCATGCATGTTCTCCCAAGAGCGTGAAGTCCAAATCATCGGAAAACCTGTAGCCCTCGATATAGGCCTTCCTTATTCCGGTTCCTCCCTTCAATGCCATCTTCAGACACGTCTTTGAGAGTCCAAACAAAAGCCAGTCCTGAGCATAGTCCCTCTCCACAGTGCTCTCGGGGACTCCCTTTTTCCTCGCAATCACCTTGATTTCAAGAGTGAGCCAGGGGTTGTTACTCTCTCCTCTTTAACTCTGGGAAATGCGTCGTGACTGGGGTTCAGGAGTTTTTCAAGCAGTAGTCTCGAAACTAATTCCTTCCTAAGTCCTCACCGAAAATTTTCTTTCTGTTGAAATTTATAATTAATACTACTCTAAAAAGTTAGAAGATTAAGGTAACGCACAGCATATCTCAAGTAAAACTCATAAAGACTTCATCCCTCTCATCCTTGGCTACTTATCATCCTCGGAGGGAACAGCAATGGGAGAATATGACGAACTCTTTGCAAGAATTAAGGCAAAAGCTAAACTTGTTGACGAGAAGCTCTTCGAGCTCATCCCCGAAAAGGAGCCAAGAGTCCTCTATGATGCGGCGAGACACTACCCATTGGCAGGTGGCAAGAGGGTCAGGCCCTTTGTAGTTTTAACGGCAACCGAGGCCGTTGGAGGAAACCCTTTAAGTGCGGTTTATCCGGCGGTTGCCATAGAGCTAATCCACAACTACTCCCTCGTTCATGATGACATAATGGATATGGACGAGACGAGGAGGGGTAAGCCTACAGTGCACAAGCTTTGGGGAATAAACATGGCGATTCTCGCCGGAGACCTACTCTTCAGCAAGGCCTTTGAAGCAGTGTCAAGGGCCGAGGTAAGCTCGGAGAAGAAGGCTAGGATTCTGGAGACGATAGTTAAAGCTTCAAATGAGCTCTGCGAAGGCCAGGCCATGGATCTAGAGTTTGAGAAGAGGGAAACGGTCACGATAGATGAGTACATGAAGATGATCAGCGGGAAGACAGGGGCATTATTTGATGCTTCAGCTACCGTTGGAGGCATCGTTGGCACGGACGATGAGGAGTACATCAAAGCCCTGTCAACCTGGGGGAGGAACGTTGGTATGGCTTTCCAGATATGGGATGACGTTCTCGATTTAATTGCAGATGAGGAAAAGCTGGGCAAACCGGTGGGTAGTGACATAAGGAAGGGCAAGAAAACTCTCATAGTGGCCCACTTCTTTGAGAACGCCGATGAAAAGGCCAAGGAGAAGTTCATGAGGGTGTTCGGAAGGTACGCGGGCGATGTGAAAGGTAAAGGTATAATTGAAGATGATATAAAGGCTGAAGTTATGGAGGCTATAGAGCTATTGAAGGAGTACGGAAGCATAGAGTACGCCTCGAGAGTTGCAAAGGATCTCGTTAATAAAGCCAATGAGGCCCTAAAGGCCCTCCCGAACAGCACTGCTAGAAAGGACTTAGAGTTATTGGCTAGGTTCATAGTAGAGAGGGAATACTGATGGAGAAGTTCAGCTTAAAGGAGTACACATGGGACATTGTTTCCCTGTACCTCCTTCTCTTTTTCGTAGCTGCAAAGTTAGCTCAGCTTGTTGTTGGTGATGTCAGCGTTCATATTTACTCCACCTTAGACTTCCTTAGGCACATTATCTTCCCAATCGTTGTCATGATTATTCTCCATGAGGGTATGCATGCCTTGGCTCTCAAGCTCCTTGGGGCTAATGTTAAGTTTGGGATAACGACGGTGACGAAAATCGATATAGCTCCGTACATAGCAACGGATACGAAGGTTAAGGCCGGAGACTATATCAAAGTTAGCCTCGCTCCTGCTCTTCTATCCCCCATCTTCCTGATTTTGGCCAAGCTATTCACTTCATTTTTCTGGGCCTTCCTATTTGTGCTTAATACCGCGGGCTTAGTTGGGGATATAATGGTTGCACTGACCCTAATGGGAATGCCCAAGGACGCTCTAGTCTGGGACGAAGGGACGGTTATGGTTTCAACCCATGACTTCCCAAGGCCCTACCCCAGGATAGTTTCAATTGCATTGAAAGTTGGACTAATAGGTCTCGTGGTAATTTTCCTCAGCAACGTGGAGTTTGTTGTAGTTTATTCCAACTGATAGACACTAAAGTTAAAAATGCAAATCTCGGAAAACTTTTGATTTCTATGAAGTTTGGGATAGTTGCTAGGAGGGACAAGGAAGAGGCCCTGAAGCTCGCTTACAGGGTGTATGATTTTCTCAAGGTTAGCGGTTATGAAGTCGTGGTTGACTTTGAAACCTATGAGAAATTCCCCCATTTCAAGGAAGAGGACGCTATACCTCTTGAGGAGTTTGATGTTGACTTCATAATAGCGATAGGTGGGGATGGGACAATTCTGAGGATAGAGCACAAGACCAAGAAGGATATCCCAATTTTGAGCATAAATATGGGCACTCTTGGCTTTCTAACAGAAGTTGAACCTTCGGAGACTTTCTTTGCTATAAACAGGATACTTGAAGGTGATTACTACATTGATGAGAGGATAAAGCTTAGAACGTACATAAACGGAGAGAATAAGGTTCCAGATGCCCTAAATGAAGTTGCAATACTCACGGGTGTTCCTGGGAAAATAATTCATCTTCGCTATTACATAGATGGGGGACTTGCGGATGAGGTGAGGGCTGACGGATTGGTCGTTTCTACACCTACCGGCTCCACGGGCTATGCCATGTCCGCTGGCGGACCTTTCGTTGATCCAAGGCTTGACACGATAATCATAGTTCCCCTTCTTCCCCTTCCCAAAACCTCGGTTCCAATGGTAGTCCCTGGGGATTCGAAAGTTGATGTAAGGTTAATAACAGACAGGGAGATAGTAATGGCCATAGATGGCCAGTACTACGAGTACCTTCCTCCCGACGTTGAGATAAGCATCAAGAAAAGCCCAAGGAAGACGAAGTTCGTGAGGTTCACGAGGGAGATTTACCCTAAGTACACAATGAGAATAAAGGAAAGACACTAGCGGGGACTTGGGAACTTCAAGGCAGCTTTTACTATGTCCGTGAATACCCCACTAGCAGTGACCCTTCCTCCACCGCCCTTTCCCTTAAGGACAAGCTCTCCCAGATTGTTCGTCCTTATTATTGCCGCATTGTATATCCCGGAGACAAGTAAGGGGCTATTTTCTTCGAGTTTCCTGGGCTTAACGCTTATTTTGCCCTTTGAAACTTTAGCGACTAGCCTCACGTTCTTGGCATCTTTAACTTCCCTTATTCCGATCCTCTCGGTTTTCTCGGGAGGTTCTCCGTAGGCGACCCAGTGGAGGATTTTTGCTTTGTAAAATGCGTCGATTCCATCTATATCCTTTGATGGATCCTCCTCAAGAATTCCTAGGGACTTTGCCTCTTTAAATGCCTCATCAAAGCTTTTACCGCTCTCCATTCTTGTAAGTATGAAGGTTGTGCTTGCATTGAGAACGGCCAGTATCTCCTCGATATTCTCTCCCAGGAGGTTTTCCCTCAGTAGGCCTATTATCGGCGTTCCAGCCATTACTGTTGACTCGAAGTATATTCCCGCTTTTGACTCTTCAGCGAGCTCTCTAAGCTTGTCATAGTGCTCAGCTATTGGGGGTTTTGTTGCTTGTAACGACGCTAACTCCCTCCCTTAGAGCCACCTCGTACATGCTGAGCGCTCCATCCCAGCTACTCACGTCGACGAGTATGTCAGGCTTAATCTCCTCTACTAATTCCTGGGGCTTGAAAGAGTAAACATCATAGTCTCCGAGGGCGCTTATTCTTCCAGTATTCTCCTTGACCTCCTTAGCCTCGAGAGGGTCGAAGTCGCCCCAGACTGTTCCGCTCCTGTCCGTTATTGACTCTACCCTTATTTCAACGCCAGCAACTCTTGGCTTCTCGGATATCATCTCGACTAAAGCTCTGCCGACGGTACCGAACCCAAAAATAGATACCTTAACTTCCCTCATAGGGTAAAGGTCTTTAAGCGGAATTAAAAAGTTGATGCCAGTTTAAAGGTCACCTCCTTTGCGGGCTGGAAGCCTTTAGGGGGGAGGAAAGCAAAGTTTTAGATTCTATTTTTATTCCTCCTTTAGAGGGTATCCTGGCCGTGCCCGGTGACGCCCACCTGCCTAATGAACCATGGGCGACCGTGTGGAGGGTGTTCCCCGTGGGAACCCCCGCAAAGGAGAGGAGGTCAGATCGTCAACCAAAACCTTAACTTTTCCCTGAGTTTATTTGTATATGGTGATCAGCATGCCTGAAGAGGCCCTCATAATTGTTGACATGCAGAGGGACTTCATGCCTGGAGGTGCTTTACCGGTGCCCGAGGGAGACAAGATAATACCAAAGGTGAACGAGTACATAAAGAGGTTCAGAGAGAAGGGGGCACTTATAGTTGCGACGAGGGACTGGCACCCTGAAGATCATATCAGCTTTAAGGAGAGAGGAGGCCCCTGGCCCAAGCACTGCGTTCAGAACACCCCAGGAGCTGAGTTTGTAGTTGATTTACCTGAGGATGCCGTAATAATCTCAAAGGCTACCGATCCCGAGAAGGAAGCTTACTCGGGATTTGAAGGAACTAACTTAGCGGAGATACTTAGGGAAAAAGGTGTGAAGAAAGTTTACATCTGTGGGGTTGCCACGGAGTACTGCGTAAGGGCCACTGCCTTAGACGCGTTAAAGCATGGTTTTGAGGTCTACCTGCTCAAGGATGCCGTTAAAGGGATAACCCCTGAGGGCGAGAAGGAGGCCCTGAAGGAAATGGAGAAGGAAGGAATTAAGATTTTGGAGAGCTTGTAATCTTTTTCCATTCTTTCAGCATTTCTATAGCTACATTTAGGACTATCGGCCCTATGATAAGCCCTTTAAGTCCAAGGCTCCAAGTTCCCCCTATCATCCCGATTAAAACTATTGTCTCATCGAACTTTGCTTCCCTAGCAACTAACTTTGGCCTTATCGTGAAGTCGGGTGTTGGAGAGACTAAGAGAGCGCCATAAACTGCTAGGCCTAAGGCTGAAATTATATGGTCATGGATAAGGAGGTATAAGCTCCCTGCTACCCAAATCATCCAGCCCTCAAACAGGGGGACAAAGGAGAAGAGTACCGTAAGTATCCCAGCAAGTATTGCGGTTGGTAGGTTTGAAACTCTGAAGATTATGAAGCCGAGAGTCATGAGAAAGCCCTTTGCTATGTTAAGTAAGAGCCACGCCCTTATTAGAGCCTGAAGTGTTAATTCTCCTCGCTTAATTATCCTGTTAAGCCTTTCATCTTCAAACACCAATAGCTCACGAATTGCGTTCCTCTTTATCAGGAAGAAGTATACGAAGGCCAGATAAACCACGGTCTGAAGGAGGTACTTTGGTATCGAGAACGTGAGGCTTGCAAGGTTTTCCTTGCCCTTCTCTATTGCCTGAGTTATGAGCTCATCAATTGATCCTATGGGAAGCTGAACAGTTCTTATTAACCTCTCAATGTCCGAGAGGTATACGTAAGCCTGATCAACTACTGGAGTTAGGGTGTACACGAGGAGGAGCAGGGTTCCAAGTGCCATCATGAGAATTAGCAGGGTGATAGCGGTAGCAGACTTTCTAACTCCGATCTTCTTGGATAGTCTATCGTGCAGTGGTTCGAGGGCGTAGGCTGTTACAAACGCAAAGAATAATGCCGAAAAGAAGGGGGCAATCGTAAGTATTGCAAGGTACACTATTATTACAACCACAACGCCAAGCACTATTTTATTTAGATCCATTAATCGCCACCCTCAGCCTTTCTACCTCCTGCTCGCTGAGCCTGTTCCTTATCCACTTCTCCCTGTTTGATAAGTTTTCGTCCTCGATGTCAAGCACGGCCTTCCGGACACCTCCCCTTGGAAAGTTGCAGTCATCCTTGTACCTTGGGATCACGTGAACGTGCAAGTGCTCAACGGTTTGACCTGCGGCCCTTCCAATGTTTATTCCCACGTTGAAGCCGTCTGGTAAGAGGACTTTCTTTAGGGCATCCATGGCCTTCTCTATTCCCCTCATTATCGCAAGCTTTTCTTCCCAGGTCAAATCCTCAACTCTTGTAACGTGCCTTCTTGGAACTACCAGCAAGTGTCCCCTGTTCGCGGGATAGCTGTCAACGAGTATCCTTATTAGCTCGTCCTCGTATAGGAGATTCCTTGGTTCTGGAGTGCAGAAAGGGCACTGCATAAATCTAGTTCTCAGCTAGGTTTATAAGTCGCTCCGCGAAAAGTTTATAAACCTACTTTTGGTGAGATCAATTTGGGGCTTACAGTAGGGTCCCGCGGTAGCCTAGCCTGGTAGTGGCGGCGGACTGTAGATCCGCAGGTCCCCGGTTCAAATCCGGGCCGCGGGACCACCATAATCCTGTTCTTCTGGTCTTATTCTGGCGGGAGGGTAAAGTATGAGGATAATTCCTCTAGCATCGGAGAGCCTTGGCGTTAGAAGCCTTGCTCTGTACCTCAAGATAGGTAAGATTGGAATTCTAATAGATCCTGGGGTTGCCCTAGGGCCAAAGAGGTACTCCCTTCCTCCAGCAAATTCCGAGATGAAGGCCTTGGCATTAGCTAGAGAGAAGATTCAGGAGTACGCAAAAAAAGCCGAAGTCGTGACGATTTCTCACTACCACTACGACCATCACACTCCCTTCTTTGAGGGTCTCTACGAGAGCTCATCCGTTGAAAAAGCCAAGGAAATCTATACTGGGAAGATTCTGCTAATAAAGCATCCAACCGAAAACATAAACAACAGTCAAAGGAAAAGGGCCCACGAGTTCCTGAAGAACGTCAATCCGATAGCAAAGAAGACAGAGTTCGCCGACTCAAGGACCTTTGACTTTGGCAACTTTACCATAGAATTCTCACCTCCGGTGCCTCATGGAAGGGAAGGCTCAAAGCTCGGATTCGTGCTGATGACTCTAGTGGATGACGGGAGAAAGTCAGTTCTGCACGCGAGCGATACCCAGCTTATAAACGATAAGGCCATCGATTGGATAATCGAGAAGAACCCTGATGTAATATTCGCGGGAGGTCCTCCAACGTACCTAACGCACAGGGTGGGCAATGTGAGGGACATAGGAATTAGAAACATAAACAGGATAATAGCCGAGACGAACGCTGAGCTGATAATAGACCACCATGTGGTTAGGGATAAAAGTTACGAAAAGTTCTTCGAAGAGCTCGATAAGAGGCCGCTAACCTTCGCAGAGTTCATGGGGAAGGAAAGCGCTCCCCTTGAGGCCTATAGAAAGGAGTTGCATAAGCTTGAAAAGGGAGAAGATGTTGAATTGCCTAAGGGCGTTCAAAAATTCCTGAAGGAGCTGAAATGATAGAAGTGTTCAAGGGCTTAGAGAGCGAGATAGTCCACGTCCACGAGATTCCTCCCCGCTTTGGTGAGTACGGGGAGTTCAAGTTCAGGCATAAAGAGGTAAATGAGTTAGTTGGGAGGTTAGGGTTTAGGCTTTACTCTCACCAAGTGGAAGCCCTCAAAAAGCTTTACGCTGGGAAAAATGTTGTGGTTTCAACCCCAACCGCGAGCGGGAAAAGTGAGATATTCAGGCTCTTTATCTTTGATCAGTTTCTCGAGGATCCTTCCTCAACCTTTCTCCTGATATATCCAACCCGAGCCTTGATAAACAACCAGATGGAGAAGTTTAGGCAGGAAAACGCTATCTTTAAAGAGGTATCTGGGAGGTCCGTGAAAGCTGAAATACTAACTGGAGATGTAGAGTGGGGTGAGAGAAGGAAGATACTAAAAGAGAAGCCCAACATCATCTTCACGACACCGGACATGCTCCATCACAACATCCTGCCGAGGTGGATAGAGTACAGGTGGTTGCTCAAGAACCTCAAACTCTTGGTCGTTGATGAACTACACGTGTACAGGGGAGTTTTTGGAACGAACGTGGCCTTCGTCTTCAGAAGGCTGTTCTTCAGGCTCAAACGGTTAAGGTCAAACCCCCAAATTCTGGCCTTATCTGCAACCCTTAGGAACCCAGGAGAGTTCGCTAGGGACTTCTTTGGTGTAGATTTCGAGGAGGTAACTAAATCTGGAAGTCCGAGTCCAAAGAGGTACATAGTGATGTTCGAGCCTAGAAGATTCACAGGTGAACAATTAATAAGGCAGATAGTTGAAAGGCTGGTGAGGGAAGGCATCAAAACCCTAGTCTTCTTTGACTCAAGGAGGGGAACTGAGAGGATAATGAGGATGTTTCTCTTCTCTGATGTATTTAGTAGCATAACCACCTATAAGGGCACTTTAACCAAGGAAGAGAGGTGGATGATAGAGAGGGACTTCAAGGAGGGTCACCTCAAGGTTCTCTTAACCACTAATGCCCTTGAGCTTGGGATAGATATAGGCGATCTTGATGCCGTGATAAACTATGGAATCCCGTCAGATGGTTTATTCTCCTTAATTCAGAGGTTTGGAAGGGCAGGGAGGGATCCTAACAGGATAGCGATAAATTCAATAATACTGAGGAGGAACGGCCTCGACTACTACTACAAGGAGCACTTCGACGAGCTCGTGGAGGGGATAGAGAAGGGGCTCGTTGAGAGGATTCCGGTAAATCTGAACAACCAGAGAATAGCCAAGAAGCACCTTCACTATCTTCTTGCCGAGCTCGGCGTCATTGGAGTTGAAGAAATCCCCGATTACTGGCTTAGGGCTTTAGAGGAACTCAGGAGCGAGGGGGCAGTTGAGGTTCAGAAGAACCCGATAACGGGGAAGGATGAGGTCAGGATAAGGAAGCCGGCTAACTACTCATCGATAAGGACGACGAGCGATGAGAGCTTCTTCTTGGTCTTGGACGAGGCCTGGGTTAGGGCCGGACTTATGAGGAGGAGTGGAGCGGAACTTCTCAGGTTCATAAACTACCTAAAGAAGAGAAAGATGATCGTGGAGGAGGTTGACGAGCTCGAGTTCCACAGGAGTCTCCTCCCAGGGATGATTTACCCTTCGAGGGGCAGGCTCTACATGGCCGTTGATAAGTTGAGGAGGGAGAAGTTCCACTTCGTCTTTGCCCGCGAGATCCCTATGCAGGAAGATCTCGAGACAAATGTAAGCAAGACTGAAAGCATAGATGTCCTTGAAACCTACAGGGAGAAGTCTGTAGGGCCCGTTAAGGTGTTCATGGGGAGGCTTAGGGTTAGGCACGAGTACACCGGCTACGCCGTCAAGGGGAGGGACGTTGAGAGACATGTAGAGAGGCTCGAGAAGCTGAGGGAGGAAGGTATACTGAGGGGAGAAGTCGAGTACTCCGTTACCTACTTCGAGGACTGGTGGAAGTTCGCGAGGGTGACCTTTGATTCTCCCTACGTTAGGGAGTTCGAAACCGAGGGAATCTGGCTCGTGTTCCCCAAGGAGATAGAGTCAATTCCTGGGGAGGAGTTCAGGGAGTTCTTCGCAAAGGCCTCGGAAGTTGATCCCGAATTAGCTATGTTCCTCTACAACAGGCTATCGAGGAAAATGCTCTTCCCAACGCTCTTGGGTGCAACTACCCATTATATAAGGAGCATAATAGCCAAGCACTCAAAGGATTCTGGGATAGCAGATCCAGAATTCGTCTTCGCCGTAAAGAAGATGATAGATAGCAAGGACGGAATAGGCTCGGGCCTCCACGCGATAGAGCACAACCTGATAAAGATATCTCCGGTCGTAACGCACGTTGACTCGAGGGAGCTCGGTGGCTACAGCTACGACGACTATCACGGGCTTCCAGTGGTGTTCATCTACGATGGAAACGAGGGAGGTTCTGGAATAATAGGGCCGATCTACGAGAACATTGAAAAGCTAATGGTGAGGAGTAGGGAGCATATAGCCAAGTGTCCCTGCAAAGATGGATGTCCTGCCTGTATATACTCTCCCAAGTGCGGAACCTTTAACGAATTCCTGGACAAGTGGATGGCGATCAAAATATGGGGGAAGGTTCTTAATCAAAAGGTTTAAATACCTCAAAGATTTTAGTTAATTTGGGTAAAGAAAAGTTCTGGGGGGTGGTAAGATGGTGTACGTGGCTGTTCTCGCTAACATAGCCGGAAACCTCCCGGCCCTAACGGCGGCCCTAGGAAAAATAGAAGAGATGAAGGAGAAAGGATACGAGATCGAGAAGTACTACATCTTGGGCAACATAGTTGGCCTGTTCCCATATCCCAGGGAGGTTATAGATGCAATCAAAGACCTTGCAAAGAGCGAGAGGGTGAAGATAATCAGGGGTAAGTACGACCAGCTTATAGCCATGAGCGATCCCCATGCGGAAGGGCCTGACTACATAGATAAGCTTGAGATACCGAAGCACCTCAAGGCCTCGCTTAAGTACACCTGGGAGAAACTTGCTCATGAGGGAAGGGAGTTCCTGAGGGATCTTCCTGTTTACCTCGTGGACAAGGTAGGAGATAACAAAATATTCGGGGTTTACGGTAGTCCGATAAACCCGTTCGATGGAGAGGTACTCCCGGATCAGCCAACGAGTTATTACGAGGCAATAATGAGACCCGTCAAGGAGTACGAGATGCTCATAGTGGCGAGCCCGAGGTATCCGGTCGATGCAATGACGAGGTACGGAAGGGTTGTCTGCCCCGGAAGCGTTGGCTTCCCACCGGCGAGGGAGCACAAGGCAACCTTCGCCCTGATAGATGCTGAAACTCTCAGGGTAAAGTTCGTCGAAGTTGATTACGACAAGAAGATAATTGAGGAGAGAATAAAGAACGAGAAGCTTCCGGATGAGATAGTTAGGATTTTGTACCACGGAGGAAAAGCTTAATCCCTCTCCTTATATCTTTATACTCCATAAGCAAGTACAAAATCAACCCCAGGACTGGGAGTTTTATCGATATCACCTGAAAAGGCACCGCTAAGACGAAGGGTCTTATAGAGGTGATTTTAACTTCAAATCTTCTTCTTGCCTCAGCTAGAACGAGTAGGAAGATCGTTGAGTACCCAGCCAAAAGCCCCAGAAAGGTTCCGACTTCATGGAGCCTTGGAATTAGGAGTAGCCAGAGGAAGAGAGAAATAATGGCACCAGTGAGGGAATATAAGGCTGCCCTTTTTATGTACTCCGTTGAACTTAGGACGTTTATTAGGGGATTAAAGACTACGTAGACTTCGACTGCTAGGAGGGAGAGGAGGAATGGCCAGCTGAAATTCACTCCAAAGAGGTTCTCCAAAATGTTGGAGAATATAAGCATTAAGAAAACCACTAAAGCTGTCATCAGAGAAAGCAAGGACGTTGCTTCCTCGGCTAAAACCTTGATTTCATTCTTTCTACCTCGACCATAATCGAAGGCGTACAGTGGGACAATAGCAGATTGGACTACCTGGGGCATGTAGGAGAGCAAGAAAGAAGTTGAGAGCATTGCCGACACAGCTCCAGCAATTCTTGAGCCCGCCAGCTTTTCTGTGAGGAAGTAAGGAGCTTGGAGAAGGAATATCCCCGCGATACTGCCAAGGAAGGCCCAGCCAGAGTACTTAACAAGTGCCTTAACCTCTTTCCCCTTGGGCCTCCCCAGGAACTTCATGGAATAACCCAATCCGAATGCTGATATCATGCCTAGGAGGAGGTAGTAGGGCATTAAAACTCCATCGAGGAACCCTACGATGAACCCCAAGAAGCCCAAGAGAACGGCATAGGCGTAAACCTCTCCCCTGTGAAGACCGTAGACGAATGAGCGGAACGTCAACTGAAGGGCCCTCATCACCGATAACACTGCGAGTTGAAGATTAATTGGAGCTAATAGAAGTCCCAGGAAGGGAAAGATGTAAGAAATACCAGTTATCGCCTTAATTCTCTCACGTTCCCCTCTCCCCAGGAACTCCGCCGTAAACTTTCCCAACCCTACAGAGAAGAAAGCTAAGAACCCTGCAAGCAAGAATGCTTGAGAAATTATTGAGTTTACCTCTCCAAGAACCTCTACACCGTACCTCCTCGCCACTACAATATTATAGAGGAATCTGCTTCCCCCAAAGACCGCCAAGGCTATGATGCTCGCGAGCGAGTGCCTTATTATAACTTTTCTCTTGTCCATGCACGTAGCTTTTATTTCGTCAATTAAAAGCTTTTCAAAAACAAAACGAAAGATTAAAAATTACTTAACCCGGCTAACTTTAGGTGGTCTTATGGTGGAGAGGAAGAGGTGGAGCGAGAACTTCAGCGAGTGGTTCAACGATGTAATAGAGGAGGCCGGAATTCTTGACAAGAGGTATCCCGTTAAGGGGATGAACGTTTGGCTTCCATATGGGCTTAAAATAATGAGGAACATTGAAAAGTTCATCCACGAGGAGATGGAGAGAACAGGTCATCAAGAAGTGTTGTTCCCGGCTTTAATTCCTGAGACCGAGTTCAAGAAGGAGGCCGAGCATATAGCGGGTTTTGAGGGGGAGGTCTTCTGGATAACCCATGCCGGTCATGACGAGCTCGACGTTAAGCTAATTCTTAGGCCCACGAGCGAGACCGCCATCTACCCAATGTTCTCCAAGGATAAGGGAGGTTGGATTAGGTCTCACGCTGACTTGCCTTTCAAGATATACCAGATAGTTAACGTCTACCGCTACGAGACCAAGCACACGAGGCCCTTAATCAGGGTTAGAGAGATAAGCAGGTTCTTTGAGGCCCACACAGCACACGTAGACTTCGAAGATGCGGAGAGGCAAATAAAGGAGGATCTAGAGATATTTGACAACCTCATGAAGAAGCTTGCCCTAGCTTACATAATCTCGAAGAGGCCCGAGTGGGACAAGTTCCCTGGGGCCTACTACTCCCTGGGAGCGGAGGTGGTAATGCCTGACGGAAGAACCCTCCAGATAGGAACCATGCACCACTACAAGGACAACTTCGCAAGGGCCTACAACATAATCTACGAGAAAGAGGATGGAACCCACGCTTACGTTCATCAGACGACGTTCGGAATGAGCGAGAGGCTCCTCGCTGCCGTCATAGCCATACACGGAGACGACAGGGGGATGGTTTTGCCTCCAACGATAGCCCCGATTCAGGTCGTTATAGTCCCGATTCCCAAGAAGGGCGAGGAGGAGAAAGTTTATTCCTACGCTAGGGAGATCGAGGAGGAGCTGAGGACGGCTGGAATAAGGGTTCACCTCGACATGAGGGACAAGAGGCCCGGATGGAAGTTCTACGACTGGGAGCTTAAGGGGGTTCCCGTGAGGATAGAGGTCGGGCCGAGGGATGCCGACAACAGAACGGTAGTCATCGCTAGGAGGGATAAGCTCGAGAAGATTACGGTAAGTAGGGAAGAGCTCGTTGACAGGGTGAGGGAGCTCTTCGACGATATAATGAACTATTTAGCTAAGAGATCGAGGGAGTGGCTCGAAAGTCACATAAAGAGGGTCGACACGCTGGAGGAAGCAAAGAAAGCCTTCGAGGACAGGAGGGGAGTAGTCGAGATCCCGTGGTGTGGCAACGAGGAGTGTGGGCTTAAGATGGAGGAGGAGCTTGAGGCGAAGATGCTTGGAACTCCCTATCCAAATCCCGAGGCCCCAGAGGGTAAGAAGTGTCCAGTATGTGGTAGGGAGGCTAAGTTTATAGCAAGGTTCGCAAGAACGTACTGAGGGCTTCCCTATGATCGTTCTTTTAACTGGGATGCCTGGCTCTGGGAAGGGTGAAGTTGCCAAGGCCTTCCAGAAGAGGGGCATCCCAGTTGTTTCCATGGGTGACGCTATTAGGGAGGAAGCCGATAGAAGGGGAATCCCCAGGACTCCAGAAGGTCTCAAAGAGGTAAGCCTCAAGGTCAGGGAGGAGTTGGGGCCAGGAGCAGTTGCGATACTAACGATACCGAAGGTGGAGAAGTTGCTCGAGACAGAACCAGTAGTTGTGATTGAGGGAGTGAGAAGTCCTTATGAGGTTGAGGAGTTCAGGAAGAGGTTCAGCGAAGAGGAAATCATAATCCTCGCAGTCCACTCTCCCCCCAAGATGAGGTTCGAGAGGCTCAGGAGGAGGGGAAGGAGTGACGATCCAAAGACATGGGAAGAGTTCGTCGACAGGGATAGGAAAGAGTTGAAGTTCGGAATTGGGGAGGTTATAGCTCTGGCGGACTACATGATAGTCAACGATTGCAGTTTTGACGAATTCCAAGCTAAAATCCGAGATATCGTTTCGAAAATAATCTCGCAGATTTGAATTTTCTACTTTTGGTGGTTACTTCTTGTATCCTTAGGCCTAGATAAGGTTTAAAAAGAGTGGGCTTTGTATTTATAAAGGGCTTTTTAAAGGGAGGTGTTAACATGGTGGACATGAGCAAGGTCAAGCTAAGGATAGAGAATATCGTCGCTTCCGTAGATCTCTTCGCTCAGCTCGATTTGGAGAAGGTTCTCGATATATGCCCCAATTCTAAGTACAATCCTGAGGAGTTCCCCGGTATTATCTGTCGCTTCGATGATCCGAAGGTTGCCCTGCTAATATTCAGCTCGGGTAAGCTTGTTGTTACCGGTGCTAAGAGCGTTCAGGATATTGAAAGGGCAGTTGCAAAGCTC
Source organism: Pyrococcus kukulkanii (assembly GCF_041647995.1). Taxonomy (NCBI): domain Archaea; kingdom Methanobacteriati; phylum Methanobacteriota; class Thermococci; order Thermococcales; family Thermococcaceae; genus Pyrococcus; species Pyrococcus kukulkanii. The sequence goes on along the minus strand of NZ_JARRIB010000006.1, from coordinate 40,299 downwards.
GTTCAGAAGCTTAAAGGAATAGGGGTCAAGTTCAAGAGGGCTCCCCAGATTGATATCCAGAACATGGTGTTTAGCGGTGACATCGGTAGGGAGTTCAACTTAGATAACGTTGCCCTAACACTTCCAAACTGTGAATATGAGCCGGAACAGTTCCCCGGAGTGATTTATAGGGTTAAAGAGCCGAGAGCGGTAATTCTACTGTTCTCCTCTGGTAAGATCGTATGTTCTGGAGCGAAGAGCGAAGCTGACGCATGGGAGGCGGTGAGGAAGCTCCTCAGGGAGCTGGAGAAGTACGGGCTTATGGAGGAAGAAGAGGAGGAGCTTTAACCTCGCTACTTTTATAAATTATTGAAAGTTAACTTTCAACTATGGAGATATTATCGCTCACCAATCCCTGGTGGTTCTCCGATAATTGGGAGAGGGATGATCCCCAACTTAGGGAGTGGAAGAGACAGAAATATAAGTGGATCCCCGGGTGGATAAAGGAGATAAGCGTTACCCCTTTCTCTCTAAACTTTATTGTGGGGCCGAGGCAAGTTGGAAAAACCACCGGGATTAAGCTACTCATCAGGGAGCTCATAAATTCAGGGTTTGAACCCAGGAACGTAACCTATGTTAACTGTGACCTTCTGGTTGATCCTGCAGAGCTGAGGAGAATTCTCCTGGCCATAAAGGACAGGGAAGGAATCTTAATTCTCGATGAAGTAACTTCCGTGGAAGGGTGGTGGAAGGTAGTTAAGGGCCTGATAGATTCGGGAATTTTAAGGAAGTTTTCGGTGATAGTTTCGGGCTCCTCAACCTTCAGGTTGCTCAAGTACTCTGAATCGTTCATAGGGAGGAGGGGAAAGGGGAAGGACGTTGAAGTTCTGCCCCTCTCATTCCCAGAATTCCACAGGATAACCGGAAAGGACTTCCAAGACTATCTAACGCTTGGAGGTTTTCCCAGGAGCATAAACGGGGATGAACGGTTCTCGGAAGAGCTAATACTTTCCCTCGACAGGGAGATAGCTAGAATTGAGAGGAGCCCCAAGATTATGAGGGCGATAATCCACGAGATACTTAGAAAGGCACCATCTGCACTCTCTTTCTCGGCCCTTGGAAAGGATATAGGCCTGAACCACGTCACCGCGAGAGAGTACGCGGAGCTATTGGAGGACATGTTCATACTCAAAATAGTCTACCATAGGGAGGGGAGCCGGATTAACTTCAAGAAGGAGAAGAAGTTTTTTCTGAGGGATCCGGCAATTGCCAGAGCTTTTGCCATGCTCTACGGGGTTGACGTTAAAGAGGAGGCCCTTTACGAATGGGTCGTTCAGGAGCATATGTACAGGGTCTTTGGCGAGATATACTATTATAAGAACTCCTACGAAGTTGATGCAATAGCCGATAGTCTAAAAGTTGAGGTGAAATCTGGGAGAGCTCACAGAAGGTATCCACGTGGGGTTATAGTCTTAGAAAAGGATGAGATTCCCGAGTTCTTGACAAAATTGGAGAAAATCAGAGAAGGGCAAGGGCCGCCATTACCTTAGCGTCCTCTACCATATTATCTATCTTTGCGTACTCGTTTGGCTGGTGGGCCATCTCATCCAGAGTGGCCCACACTACCGCTGGAATCCCGAGCTTCCTGAAGAACGCCGCAAAGGTTCCTCCACCGATACCGCCTACCTTAGCTTCCTTGCCCCTAAGCCTCTTTATGGCCTCCTTGAGGAGCTTAACTATCTCGCTGTTGGGATCCGTAGGCTTGGGAGCATCTAACCTTTGGAGAATCTCAACCTCGATCCTGGGGAGGTCATCCTTCTTGTACCTCTCCCTCACCTCATCCGCAATCCTCTTAACGTCCTCTAGAACCTCGTCCAAGTTGTATTCTGGAAGAACCCTGCAGTCAAATACCACCTCATGCTCTCCGGGGGCTATGTTTGGAGAGCTTGCAGGATTCTTAACCATTGTTGGCTCAAAAGTACTCTCCGGTGGGTCAAAGAGTTCATCCCTCTTGTCGTACTTCTCGTGTAGGAACTTGTCTAGATGGTACGCTAAATCCAGGGCAACCCTGTGGGCGTTCAAACCTTTATCCGGCATGCTGGCGTGAACCTGCTTCCCCTTGACCTTCAGCTTGAACCAGAGGATGCTCTTCTCGGCGACCTCTATGAAGGTTCCCTCTGAGTTTCCTCCATCGGGAACTAGGATTAGATCATCCTTCTTGAAGAGCTCGGGGTGGTTCTTTATCAGCCACTCAACTCCGTACTTACTCCCAGTCTCCTCATCGCTGACGAAGGCCAAGATTACAGTTCTCTTCGGCCTTATCCCAAGGTTCATCATGGCCTTTACCGCGTACAGAGAAGCAACTAAGCTCTGCCCATTATCCTCGCTTCCCCTTCCGTAGACTTTCCCGTCCTTAACTATTGGCTTAAAGGGTTCGGTCACCGTCCAACCTTCTCCTGGGGGCACAACGTCTAAGTGAGTAATTATCCAGAGTCTCTTATCCTTCTCTTGCCCGTAGTAGTAGGCTATAATGCTCGGCCTAACCCCGTTCTTGGCCCTTGGATCTGGTGCTTCATAGACCTCAACCTTGTCAAAGGGCCAGTCTTTTATAATTTCAAGCAACTTCTGGGCCTTGTCGTACTCTCCCTCTCCTCCGTAGTCCGGGCTCAACGCGGGAATTTTTATAAGCTCCACTAAGGTCTGAACCATCTCATCCCTAAGCCTCTCAATCTCCTTGCTGACTTCTTCAATCATTCTTCCTCCCTCCAGAAGCTTACTAACTTTCTCTTATATAATGATAGGAGGAAAGTTACTAACCTTTCGTTAGTTGGTTTAACCCTCTCACCAAACTTTCTCTCAAGTATCTCTCCGATCTCTCTAACCTTTTTCTTCCCATCGCACAGCATCCAGACTTCGGCACCTATCTCATCAAGCTCGATCCTCCGATACTTTCCGTGAATTAGCCTAGCTAAGAAGTCTAAGGGAGACTCCATCGGAATTAGGAGATAATATTTTCCATTAATTTTCTTTAACTGCACCTTCTCATTTCTCCTGGGGATTGCATCAAGGAGCTCTTCCATGATTCCGCCTCCAAAATAAAAATAGAAGAAAAAGAATCACTCCTTACCAAGCTTGTAAAGCCATCCAAGCAGGGCTAGGAGGAAGAGCACTCCAATTACGTTTCCTACAGCTGTGGTCTTTACTGAAGGAGCGACTCCGGCAACTATTAGGCCTGCAAAGAGTATTCCCGTGAGGGCCTCTCCAGCTATTAGACCAGCAGCCCCAAGCACTCCTGGGCTCGCCATTCCCTCCTCCCTTCCGCTGGCCTTCTCAGCTAGATACCTTGCAATTCCTCCAAGGAGTATTGGCACGCCAAGGCTTAGTGGGAGATAAATTCCAACAGCTACTGGCATCACGGGTGTCCTGAACTTCGAGTTCATCCTGGCAAGTATCTCATCTATTATTATTAGGATTATTGCAATTGCCGCTCCAATGTAGATCATCTTCCACTCTAAGGTACCCTTGAAGACTCCCTCCGTAACTTTGGCCATTAGGAATGCCTGTGGAGCGGGCAGTGCGTTCTCTCCCTTAGCCGTTGGGGTTCCAGCTATTCCATAAGCCTGAATCAGGAGGTTAAGCACGGGGGCCATTACTAGTGCTGCAAAGAACGTTCCTATTATCTCGAACACTTGCTGCCTCTTTGGCGTTGCACCAACGAGATAACCTGTAGCGAGATCCTGCATCGTATCTCCGGCTATTGCTGCAGCGGTACAGATGACCGCGGCCACCAAGATAGTTGCTGCCATCCCCTCCATTCCTGAGAGACCCAGAGCTTTGAGGATTAGGGCTGTAAATAGTAGGCTCATAATGGTTATTCCTGAAACTGGGTTGTTTGATGAACCAACGATACCTGCCAAGTAGCCGGCAATTGCACTTCCAAAGAATCCAAGGATAAGCATTATTATCGCCATAACGGCTGCCATTCCCACCGAGTGGAGGACGTGGGCGTAGAGCAGGAACATCGGGATCACGAACGCTATTATGAGGGCTATAACGTAATTGAGAGGTAGATCTTCTTCAGTTCTCAGAATTGCTTCACCTGCCTGCCTCCTCTTTGCCGCTTCAAGTCCCCTCTTTATTCCCCTTATTATTGGGCCTCTAAGCTTTACTAGGCTCCAAAGACCACCAACAACCATTGCTCCTACTCCCATGTACCTTATCTTCGTGCTCCAGATCGTCCAGGCAAGGTCGAGGGCGCTCAAACCTTGGGGATTGCCCATCTTTGCGGCGTAAATTGGGATCGCTATGAACCAAGCTATTGCTCCACCGAGGAATACTAAGAATGCTATGTTAAGGCCAACTATATAACCGACACTTATTAGGGCGGCTGAAAGGTCGCTTCCGAAGTAAAACACCCTGCTTCCAGCCATCTTAGCGGCTTCAAGCGTCCCTTTCCAAACTCCAATGCTACCCAGGAACTTGTACACTGCTCCCAGGATTCCACCATAGAGAATTGGTCTTGCATGGCTTCCGCCCTTGTCTCCGGCAATTAAAACTTCGGCACAGGCCGTACCTTCTGGGTATGGAAGCTTCTCTTCAACTATGAAGGCCCTCCTCAAGACGATTGTGAAGAGTGCACCTAGGGAGCCACCCAAGGCTGCAATTATTGTAACTATGTAGTACGGGAACGTAGTGTAGTAGTTGAGAACCACTAGGGCTGGGAACGTGAATATTACTCCCGCCGCAAGGGCTTCGCCGGCTGAGGCTGCAGTCTGAACCATGTTGTTCTCTAAGATGTTTTTATCTCTAAAGGCCATGAGAATTGCCATCGAGATAACGGCTGCGGGAATGCTTGCACTTACCGTCATCCCAGCGTACATTCCAAGGTACGCATTTGCCGCACCCATTATTATCGCTAGAACGATACCGAGGATTAGGGCTTTAACGGTGTACTCTGGTAGGGACTTTTCCGGGGGAATATATGGTTTGAACTCTTCCATAATATAGCCCCCTGCCTTTTATCCAGATATAATATTATGCAAGATAGAATACGCTAAGCCTCTTAAAACAGTTTTTGTAAATAAAAGTTAAATTATTGAATAAAATTCCACTAATTTGAGGAAATTTAAGATTTTACTCTATCGGTATTCCGTTCTTAGTCCTAGGAGCGAGCCACTTCATGAGCCTCTTTGGTTCCTTCGTTCTAATTATTATCGTTATTGGACCCAGGGGGGATTCTTCGTTGAAGTTGACCTTGCCCACGTAAGCAACCTGCTTGTGAACCTTGATTATTATCTCCTCTCCGAAGTAGCCCTCCTCGAGCATCATCCTCGCTGTATCTAAAATTTGTTGACCCCTGAAGAGCTCGTACAGCCTTTGTAGGGCTCTCTTGTCGGTGGTCTTGCCGACGAGGAGCATGTAATCTCCCCTGTCGAATGCCTCAAACTTTAGCCCAGGGACTAGGTTGAGCATGGCTTTCTTGACCTTCTCTATATCCTCGGTGGGAAAAACGTACGCTTCAACTTGAACTTCCTCGAACATTTCCATCATCAGCGAGCTGAGTTGAGGGAATTAAAAAGATTTGGTTAGAAATAAAATTGCTCTTTCTTTGTGTCTGATATTTACCTTAATGTACTCTGTGATGTCAACATCCTCATTTTCATTTTCGTTAACTAGGAATATTCTTGGATTGTCAAAGGGTCTGAAGACCTTGACGATTATAGGTCTCTTCTTTATGTTGGCTACTATATATATCTAGTATTTGTCCTTATTCTCCTTGGCAAAATTAATTTCGGCCTCCGTTAACTCGGCGTGAAGGAATAAAGGAAGGTGTCCTTTAACTTCGATGTACTTTTCTCCCTCTTGAGTTTTGACTAAAACGTCATAATGTCTATGTAATGATACATCCTTAACCTCCTATCCTGTATCACCGTATTCCTCCCTTAGCCTTCTACTCTCGAGTTCCATAACTATCTTCATGGCCTTTTTCTCAGCTTTTAGGATATCCTCCAGGGGGACGAAGTTCCTTTGGAATATGAACCCATACTCCCCACTTGGAAGTTCTATATCATCTTCAGAAAGTCCCAGTATCTCAAGAATTGGGAGTGGAATTATCCTAGCAACTTCGAGCTTTCTCCCAATTGGTTTAAACTCTACTATCTTCTCCACAACTATCCTCGTTTTTCTAAATAATTTCCCCTTCTTTAGCTGTTTCCTTATAAGCCAGCTTTCATAGTTTTCGTATTTTCCCCGAATCCTGTAGAATTTATCCCTTGCCATTCCAACAAGTTTTCCCGTTGGAGATTTTGGATTAACTGGGCCAAGAACCTCGTATCCGTCTTTGAGGGCTTCAATGAGCCATTCGAGTAGCTTAACTCCATAGAAGACTTTGCCATTGGAAACAACAACTGGAATTCTATGGATGTCCTTTCCGTTATCAACTATCTTTATGAAAAACAGCTCTCCATTATGCTTTCTTACTCCTATACTGACTCTTGTTTTTTTTTCACCGCTGGTAAATTGTTTTTGCGAGTTTTTTACTGTCTTCTAGCTGTGTGGCTGATTTCCAGGATTTCTGCGGTTTGCCTGTAGGCGTCCCCCTTCTTTCTTGAAGTATTATCAGACGCTTAAGCTACTTCCGCTGCTTATCCTGACAGTATCAGTGAAAATGCCGATGGGTTTATTAGGATGTCCTACAAATAGTTTCATAGATTGAGACAAATGGCTACCACAGTTAAAATTTCTGTAAGGCTCCCTTCAAAAGTAGTTGAAGAAATTGACAGGTTGGTTCAAAGTGGAGTATTCAGTAACAGGAGCTATTCTATCAAGGAGGCCGTTAGGCATTATCTTAGGGAGATGAGGAGAGAGGAACTCACTGAAGAGGAGAGGTGAGTCTTAAATATGGTTCAGCCTGTTTTGGCCGAGGGTTGGAACAGTAAAGAGGATGAATTTTGGGACGATTATTAGGAGGCCCAGGGTGGAGTTTAAACAGGGAGAAATTGTTCTTTTGCCTTTATGAGGATTTGAGCAGGACAAAAACAGGGCCTGCATTAATTATCTCATCCAATGAGTTTAATCGAATTAGCCGAACAGTAATAGTTGTCGAGATAACCTCCAATTTGAAAAGCGGGTTCAAAGAATTAAACGTCCTAATCGAGGATAAGGATGTTAGACGCTATCCCGGGATAAAACCGATAATTAAGAGTACCATCAAGCTTTATATGATCTCGTATAATCATAAAGTGTTAAGTGAGGAAAAGCTCGATGAGGTATTTGACAAATTAAAAAAAGGTTCTTGCTTACCCATAATATCTAAGCTTTCCTCATATACGCCTAACTTTAATTTTTCTTGGGGAGTTAGATTGTTAAATTTATTTATCCTTGTTTCTCAATCGTCATCTGTTTAATAATTCTTTGAGATAGTCTTCAAGGAAATTTATCAACCGCTGAGTCATACTCCTCTTCAGCTCTGGGAGGATTGTTTGTAGTGGCGTGAAGAGCGAGCATGACGCATGGAGGGCTGTTAGAAAGCTCCTCCAAGGCGGGATCATAAAGGAGTACTTTGATGAGTATCCGGCAAGAAGGTGGGTGGCGAGGTTCCTCCTTAGGTATGGGTTTAAGGTGACGGGGGATGCGAGTATAAGGTGTGGGGTCATTAAAGTGCCCTACACTAGAATAGCGAGGGCATTAAACATTGAGAGGAGGGCCGTCAAGGAGACGGCCGTGATGATTCTAGGGATGCCCGAGCTTAGGGAGGTATTCACGAGGCTTGAGCCGGTGGGGGTCTTGAAGCGTGCTGGCAGTGTGATTGAGGTTGAGACGGGGGTTAATATTGTGGGGGTTCTTGCGAGGGTTGCGGAGAAGTTTGAGGAGAGGGGCATTAACGTCATTCAAGTTGTCGTGGACAATCTCGGGCTTGACCCTGGGGGGAGGATCACGATCATTACTAGGAAGCCAATTCCTGGCGACCTCGTGAATGAACTCTCAAGGCTCAAAGGAGTTAAAAAGGTCACAATCTACTGAGGGCCTCGAGGCTTCCACACCTTCGGCTAGCATTCTGGCCTGGCATTGGAGGATACTGTTATGCCATCCTCGTGATCATTCTCTGATCTCGATTATTTCGGCTTTTTGGTGTTCGACTATTTTTCTTGGGTCGAGTTTGCAGAGTTTGTCTATCCTCCCTCCCCCAAAGACTCCACAACTTCCTCAACCCCCATCGCAACTCCACACACAAACACTCCAAACCCTTTAAAAGCTACCTAGGATAAACCAAGCATCTGACCTCCTCCCCGCCCTGAAGGGGGCTTTCAAAAGAAAATATCACAGAAAATTTGTTGCGAAGAGACGAAGCTGCGATAGAGTATATTGTTGAACGTTAACGTTTGAAATGTATTCATTTATTCAAGCTCCGTGGAGGTGTAGCCCCGCATCTTCGCAATAAATTTCTCGCAAATTTTGATCCGGATGTTCACAATGTTTTTGTGTAGAAACCTTTTAGAATGTTCCTTTTCTTATGATTTCGAGGAGCTCTCCTGTCGTGAAGATTTTAACTTTTCTTTGGTTAGCCAGTTTTCTGTCATAGCTCCAAATTCCCGCGCCAATTTTTAAGGCAAGTGCAAAGTAGGGAGCGTCATCTTTATCAATCTCACCAACAATTTTCAAGGCCTCCCTCATCTTATCGATATAAGCTTCTTTTGGAACAATCTTCACATTTCCAAGCAGGAGATTTAAGATAATATTAAATTCTTCTTCGTTGATCTTAGCTTTTTTCATGATCTCCATCTTATGTTCTTCAAGCTCATCTAAAAGGTATGCTGGCGAATAAAAACTTATGAAGGGAAAAAGGAGAACTTTCCGGGTTATAGAATCTCTTTTGAACGCTGAAATTATCACGTTAGCATCGACGACAACTTTCATATTTCATGCCTCTCTGCGATCCTCTTTTTAATCTTTTTAGCTAGTTCGCTAACATCCTCGTCTGTAAGTTCTGAATTCTCCAGGAGCTTGTCTAAAAGCTCAAGCTTCTTCGCATACTCCCACATTGCCCGCCTAGCAATCTCACTCCACTTAATCTCCCTGTGCTTTTTCATTATCTCATACAGCTCATCAGGAACTGAAATCGTCATGTTTGGCATTCCAACCACCATGTAAATTACGTGGACACACAGAATTTAAATGTTTCTACACTCAGTTTCCCTCATCCTCTGAATACACTACAATCTTTCCCGCTAGCGAGTCCACTTGTCCTAAAATTTTATAGAGCTGGAGAAGCTGGATATCCTGATATCACTCCAGTGGAGGGTAGATAGTTTTTACTTTGACTTCTAGAGGCTTTTTCAATTGGGAATCTATTATGTGAATATGAATGGGATGTTAGCATCCAACTTACCACCATAAGAGATTTAAAAATTTGGATATTATAAATTTAACAGTGGTGAGTTGGCGTGACTCTTGTGATTGCTTTAAAGTGGGTTATGGAGGATGACGGGAAGGAAGCAGTCCTCATGACTTCTGATTCTAAGGTGACTTGGGGGCCGATAAGTTATGAGGCCAAAAAGATACATCCAGTTTCCCTTGCTGATGTTCCTGTTGCAATAGCTGGCGGTTCCGGCGATGCGGCAATTGTAAAGTATGGTTATTCAGTCGTGGATTCTGTAGTGAGGGAGTTCATGAAGGATGAAAAACGGACACCCAGCTATGAAGAGTTTCAAGAGATTGTCAGTGCGGTGGAGAAGACTTTAATTGCAAGGTTTAGAGAATTGAGGAATATGGGGATTGACGTGAGCTTCAACATGATCCTGGCAAGTGTTGACTTGGAGGGAAGGGCCTCGATTTACCACTTTGACAGCAGGGGTTTAGCAGAACCTGTTCATGATAATCCTGGGTTTGCAATGATTGGCTGCGGCTCAATTACCGGCGGCATGCTTTTGCTTAAGCTTCTCGGTTATGAGCCGGAAACTCCGGCAAATTTGGGTGTTCTGACAACGTTTATAATCGACATGGTTAGCGAGATTGACCCCGCTGTTGGTCCTTTTGTTGGCGAGAGCTGGCTGATGAGGGTTGAGAGGGATAAGGTTGTTCTTGGCCCAGTGAAAGAAGATGCCCTGAGAGAGTTTAAGGAGAAGACGAGGAAGAGGAGGGAGCTTATCAAGCTCCTGAACCTCTTGTGTGATGTGGTTGGGGAGGATAAGGTTGAGAAGGCACTGGTAGGGCTCTTTGGAGAGGTGGAGAAAGATGGGGAAAGTGGAGGAGATTAGATACTTTGATGAGGGAGCTTGGAGAGATTACTTCACCAAAAACATTGCAAAGTTCTATGCAAGCGTCAAAAGGTTCTTAAAAATTAGAGAACTACTTAAAAAAGAAGCTGAAAATAGGAGTGTAGGAGAGCTTATTAAGGAGAACCCATCCCTTTGGAAGGAGATTTTCTTTGGCTCGGACTTTTACAAAAAATTTTATGGAATTGCCATAAAAGAGGAGGACATAGAGAAGATAAACACAAGAGTGGTAGGGGGCAAATCTCTTGAAGAAGCATGCGAATATGTTGCCCCTTCAATTCAAGAAACTGAAGTTGTGGCAATTACTAAGGACATAGAAAGTAGTCTTGATAAAATTTACGAGAAACTTGAGATTGAGAAACCGACGGTAGAGATTGAAGATGAAGTTACGAAGATAGAGACGCTCATAAAGGCTGTCAGAGATGTTCTGAACGATGGAAAGGCACTGCTACCACTGTACAATCCAATCTCATTCTTTATTGTTTCTATATACTCAATCCCAAAGTACTACGCCGAGAACATATATCCTCGCCTCTTTGAAGAAGAGACAAGGAGGACCTTGGAGAGATATGGTATTGTAATAGGAAAAATTGCAGGCCCAGACTTGCCAGGTGAAGCTCTAAATGACAAACTTAACATTATGGGGTTAGTTGATGGATGTCCAGGATGGCTGATTTGGAAAATAATTATGGACATCTACGAACTATTCAAGAAATCAGAAGTTCTGGAGTACTTCAATGCAATAGACGAGTTTGCAAGATATGTTGAGGTTCAAGGAGGACAATTAAAAGAATTTATTTCAGTGGAGAGATTTCCAAAGGCTCTTGAGTTTGTTAAGGGGAGATATGGAGAAAGTACCATGCCCTTTGATTTAGGCGATAGAGTTGTAAAATTTAATCTGCCAGAACAGTTTAAATGGCATGGTTCTTATTATAGTGACTACTATGGAGTGTGGGAGAGTGATTATCTTCTCCGCATTAAAGGGGGAGAGGCTAAATTTAAGAGCTACAGTGTGAATTACAGCGATCTAATAGCGTTTATGGCGCCTTTAATGTTCCTTGGACTTGCATACGTTAGGGAAATTAGGAGAGAAGGAGATAGGGAGTATATCTGGGGATGTGTGCTCGGGTGGGAGAGATGAAAAGTTTCCTAATTGAGAAGAGCAAAACAAAAAAGAAGAAAAAGGAGGCAATGGCTCAGGAGATCCCAGTGATAAAAGTCCCAGCACCAATTGTGGAAAAAGATAAAGTAATTAGAGAGGTTACAATTCAAGCGGTTCTACCAGTATTTCTTCAACTGGAAGAGATCAAGGAAAAAGAGATGGAAAATGTTGACATTGCTCCAGTAATCATAAAGCCTGTTTTCACGGAATCCGAACGCATTGAAAGCAGAGACGTTGCAAAGTTGCATCCTCCTGAGCTCATTTGCGTTGAACCTGCTTTTGAGGATAGAAGTGAAATTCTTGAGAAGGCGGTGAAATCCCTGTCTTTACCAAGGTTTGTTCCAGTCACTCCCAAATTCTTTGAGGTTATTCAGGTAGGCGTAAAGAGAGAAGCTTTTGCAACCTCTTGTGGAGATTCTTTCACGGGAACGCCCCTCTTGTGGGAAGACCTGAACTTGTTAGAGAGGACTTTTGGGAGTCCCTTTAATGTAATCTCTGAGCATCCAATAGTAATTTTTGCTCAAAGGCCAGAGGATCGTTCCTTAGAGTACATCGAGTTTTTAAAGAGGATACTACTAGAGATTTACAGGATTAGAGTCGGTAGCTTGCCTAATGCGATCCACATATCCTCGAAAAACCTTATGGAGAAAATTGATGAGATCAAGGCTGGAAACTCTATTTGTGTGGTAGAAGTTGACGAAGTTGATACTGGGAGAGAGAAAGCCAAAGAAGAAGCCAGAGAACTAGAAGAATTATTAGTTAAAAAGGCCTTATACGACAAATTGAGGGAAATATACGCCCAGGGATTTGGATTCTTAGTGTTTTATGGAAAAGCTAAGAACCTGCAAAAACTAAAGAGGAAATTATGGAACATTCATTTTAGTAAAGAAAAAGTTTTTACAAAGTTGCCAAGATTCTTGGAGATTAAAGTTAGTGACAGAGATATGTTATTTAAGTTGCCCAATTTGATGTGGGGAATATTTAATGAGAGACCTCCCGATAAAAAAGTTGCATTTGATGAGTATGCTATTGGCTTAGAAAATTCTTTTTTGGAGAAACTAGAACGATTTACGAAATATATCATTACTGCAGATGGTAACAAAATTCTAACAGCTCTTTTGGTTAATCCGAGTGAAAATGAAAGTTTGCTACACTATGCACTGAAGGCATTTGTTGTTGAGTACTTAAACAGAAAGCTCGGCATATCCATGCATCTACCTTTTGATAATGGGGATACTATCAAAATCTCCACAGAAAAAGAGTTTGGAGATATTAAGATTGATGTCTTCGTTGATGATGAAAAACTTGGACAGGTTGCAATAGAAGTTGAAACCCTCTATGGAACTTGCATACCTCTTATAAAGCTGAGAAAAACTGCAGAAAGCAGGGTTGAGAGAGGTTTCAAGACATGGATTGTTATTCCAAATCCCCAGCTGATGATCTATCTCAAAGACGTGCTGACTTTAAGGGATTGGTTGAAAAAGAGATACGGGGATTTAATTGAGTTCTACACGCTTGACATAGAAAATGCCAAGCTAATCCCAATTAGGGAATTCATTGAAAGGATTAGAGACTGGCCTCCCCCGCCCTGAAGGGCGAGGCTTGAGAAAGAAAAAAGTAATCAAATGGCTTCAAACAGTATCCAAAAAATTAGACGGTGGATATGTATCAATTTTGAAGGATCCTCCAGGTGAAATAACTATCTGGGGCCTTTGGAAATCTTATGTACATCTCCCTCAATTCATTTTGCTTTAACAGTTCCCCAATTTTTGTCTTTTTCACTGCCGGGTTGTCCCAGTACTTTTTCACAATCTTTACTAACTGTTTCTTTGCACTCTCGAGCTCTTCCTTAGTAAGCTCGCTGAAGTCCTTGTCATAAAGCCAGGCAGCATAGTAATGGACAACTGAGGGCCTATGATAGAGCCTCCCTTCCTTCTTGAGCCTCATCAGGCCGTACTTTGTCCTCAAGCTAGTCTGCAAGCGCTCGTAGCTCGCGAACCAGCTCTTGACGAACATCCAGAATTCCCGGAAGAGTGGGTCCTCTATTTCAGGCTCCCTCGCAAACTCGAAGAACACTTCATACTCATCCATAATCTGCCTGAGCTTGTTTAGGGCCTGTGTGGGGCTTGCAGCCCTGTAGAACCTCGTGAGATCGTAGAGAATAATGACCCCAATGTTGTTCTCTTTTACGAATTTTAGGAGCTCTTTAAAAACTGGCCTTTCCAGCGGGTCTGTGCTCCCGCTGGTCTGCTCCTCCAAAATTTTTACAACCTCGTAACCCCTCTCTTGGGCGTACTGCAGGACCACCTCAAGCTGGGCCTTGGGGTTTTGCTCTCCAGTACTCACACGGGAGTAGACGACAGCTTTAATCCTCATAGCTTAACACTCTCCCTGACAAGAATTTCAGAACATCATTCCAGACTCTATCAAATTCCGGGAGCGGGCTTATTTGGTGTGCCAAGCTCCGCTCCCAAGCCCTCTCATAATAAATCCTGCGTCCTTCGAATGTTTTCATATCAAGCTGAACGTTCTTAAGTCTGAACTTTTCGGGAAGAATGTTAAGAGCAGTCTCTAATTCGATGATATCCTTTAATCTCCACACATCATACAAATCTCTTGGTCTCGTTCTCTGGAAGAGTGAGCGGACTTTCTCGGCAAAGATTTCCTCAAGGGAATACGTAAAAATTTCAGCATTGCACTCATCAGAATAAGGATGAATAATTTTCCTTTTTTCTAACGGGAGCAAGATTGGTTCATTTTCCTTTTTGGTTAGATCGATTTTGATCTTTAATGGCGCTCCTGATGCCCTTATTATCCTGAAGTAGACTCTTGCCTCATAACCATTTGGCGTCTCTTTAAAGTCGACTTCCTCTTTAAAACTGATACCGCTCTCTTTTCTTGCAATCCTAACACCCTCTAGTAGTTCTCTTCGTATTGTCTCCCTATCATATTCCTCCAAAAGCGTGAAATCCAGATCGTCGGAAAACCTGTAGTCCTCAATGTAGGCCTTTCTTATTCCGGTTCCTCCCTTTAACGCCATTTTAAGGGATGTCTTTGAGAGCCCGAATAAAAGCCAGTTCTGGGCATAGTCCCTCTCCACAGTGCTCTCGGGGATCCTCTCCTTCCTCGCAACTGCCTTGATTTCAAGTATTGGGATCACTCCAACCCCTCCAGTTCAACGTTAACTATGACCCTCCACTTGCTGTCAACGTTTCCCCCTTTTGGCATTGTTGGGTCTAGAAGAATGTAGTTCCTCGTTTTTGGCCTTGGCAAGTCAATATTGACCCCGAAATAGTCACACAGGTAGCCGAGCCTTCTTACGACCGCAGAGCTGTTCATCCTCAGCGCATACTCTCTGAGTTTTTCTGCCTCAAGTTCTTCCCTGAAGGCTTTGGCGACCTCAATTATCCCCCCGCAGTACCTCGGCTTGTCCAGGCAGTCCACTACCGTCTTTTCCCTCTCTGTTATGGGTACTTGGAACTCCTCAATCCAGACTTTCTCGATGCCGAAGAACTTCTCGGGCTTTATTTTGACGATTTTATACCTTACTCCAAAGACCCTGAGGTCTTGTCTTTTCTTTCTTGCCGTCGTCTGGACGAAGACTGTGTTGGGGATTTGCTCGGTAAATCCGTGATGGTTGAGGGCCGACCAGTAGGCTATGGCTGATGGCTTTACAAGGAGTGAGCCTATTACGAACTCATGGAGCGTGTATTCTCCCTTTTCCGCTCCAAGCGGGACAATAATATATTTCCCCTTTTCAACCCTTTCAACCAAGCCCTTTTTCTCGAGCCTGCTGAGGAGAACCTTTAGGGTGTTTTTGTCGATTCCTGTTATCTTAGCTGCTTCATCTATGGTGAAGACCCTCTTTCTTGCGAGTTTGTTGAGCAGTTCAATTCTCATGATTATCCACCATAGTTAACAGCTTTGATAACTTTGGTGTATATTTTTGAGATCCATCCTATTAAACCTTTCTGCTGAATACTTCATACACAATTTTCTACACCCAACTACGAATAGGCCTAGTAAAGTGAGTATTGTCCACTTTTGCTTTAGGTTTTTTGCTATATGTTTTGTATTACGTGGAGTTCTGCTAACTTTTTGATCTGCGGTGTTGTGTTTTGCATTAGGGCTCCTAATTATAAGCAGGCATTCTTTCTTCTTATTAAAGCCTACGACCCACTCTTTCACGAGCTTCTTTTCCTTGTTTAATTTTCCTTCTACTATGACTTCCCTTTTAATTACAATCCAAGCTCGCCCTTGATTAGCTCTTTTATTAGTAATTCGTTTATTTTTGAATCAATCTCCAGTTTATTAGGAAATCTTGCGCCCTCTAGTCTTATCACATTAATAGCACCTATGTTTCCTGGTGGGTATTCAAAAGCCTCTATCTCAACTTCTATATTGTTCCTCTTACATACAGGGCATTCTCCTTCATAGGTAACCAGCCATTGATATTCTGGCCCCATCTCTCTTTCATATGTAGCTACTTTCTCCATATGGGTAGGGAGTAAATAAGTTCTATGGCACTCATTGCACGTTATAGGAACGTAGGAAATGATTACATCTTCTTCAGAGAGTCCAAAGCCTATCATGCCCTCCCGAAGAACTTTAATTCTTACTTCTTTGGGCCCGTCCTCTATGTCTTCGTAAGTAGGATACTCATATTCAACTACTATGTTCGGCTCCTCAGGAGTTATATTTTCCCACACCTTATGTCCAATTTCCATTTTCCTCCCCCCTCTTAACCCTAAGAGGGTTAGCATATCGTTTATTTTGAGAAAAGAGGAAATGGGGGGCACTAACTCTCTACTATTTTTGGAAGCAATAACTTTGCCAACCATGACGCTCCCCATCTTGGTTTCCTGAAGCTAAGAGATATGGATAATAGCACTGTGCTGTAGAATATTTTGACCAAGTGCTCTAAATGAGGTATGCTCCCAACTCCCTGTAACTGAGATAACCTAGACAATTCAAGTATTACTGCCTTATCACGGTCAGACAAGTCCTCTATTACTAGAACCTCCAAGTTTGATAGTGCTTCCTCATATCTTCTCCTAAATTCAGGGATATTAAGCAATTTATTGAGGGTACTAAACTTGTCGCAAATTACTGTGATGTGGTTTGGCACGCTTTCTAGTTCTTTTATTTGAAGTAGATCTCTGATTTTTCTGCGATCGGACGAGTATAGTTGCTGTGAACCTCCCCCTCTCCTGTTTTTCTTATTCTGATTGTCCTCTCCATCATTCTTGCCTTTCTGCTGCCTGATATAAAGGCGTGCTAATAGGAAAAACATCTTATGAATAGTGCTGACGCCCCCTTCTGCATCTTTTACTTCTACTCTCATGAATAGTGGCACCTTGTAATTCTTCTTAATGCTCTGTACATGTTCCTTAAGAGCTTCATTCTTTTTCACGTAAGCAAGCCCTACTTTATCTAGAATATCGGCCAACACATTCGTCCCATTGAATGCCACGTCTATTGCATTTATAAGGTCATTTGGGGCAATTCTGGATCCGCTGCCTTGAAGTTTTCCGAAAAGTACCTTCCTGACATCATCTATATCATTCTTGTCTTTTACATTTCCCTCCTTGAGGTCTTCATACAATCTTTCGAGTATCTCGTTTAGTGAGACCGCATTTAAGGATTGAGCAACACTGCTCCCAGTGTTTTCAACAATGATAGGTTTACTATCAATACTAATTATTTTCGGTGGATTCTCCAGCAACTTAATAAGGACGTACTCTAACCACTCATCTTTTTCCATAATATCTATTATTTCTTGCTGTGGTTTGCAATCAATAACTCCTGTTGAATAGAAGTCTATGTATTCTTTAATTATCTGCTTGGATTTCTCAATCTTTAGTGCTGATCTAAATCCTCCCCAAAACGCATCTAGGCTTATTAGCACTCCGGCCCTAAGCCCCTCATAGACAAAAGCTTCATGTTTACTAGTTAGAGACTTGTAGTAGAGGTCCCTTATAATGCTCTCAAAGTCCACACTTGGCCCGAATATTTTTGTAAACTCAGAGGTATAACTCTTTATAGTCCTGAATACTTGCTCATATGTTCTCCTGACCTCTGTCTGAGTAGCGATTGCGAATGCAAAAGATGAATAGTCTAGATATAATTTGTATATCTTTGAAATGAACTCTTTGAAATTATCAAGCGGCATATCGGCCGCATCGTCAATGATAAGGAGGACTTTCTCGCCGTTTTTGAGTTTCTTTTCGGCTTCATCCAACTTTTGCTTTATTTTGTTATCCTCTTCTCCCCCAGATACTACTATAGTGGTGTAACCGTATTCCTCAAAAATTTCCTCAATAGTTTTGAGTGTGAAAGTTTTCCCTGTCCCCTTTCCGCCTACGACAATTGCGTACCTAATTCCCTTGCTTATTATTTGTTTAAGATATTTTGCTAGTGGGTTCTTGTCAAGCTGTTCTAGGTCAAAGACTTTTGGTATGTCTTCTAACTTTATGTCGGCCTTAACACTAAAGGGGTTGTCCTTTAAGGTAGGCTTCTTCACTTTCCCCACCTCCCTCCTCATTTTTCTTCACCTCCTCTTCTTTTCAGTAAAGTATTCATATATCAACTCATCGAAGTTTTTTCTTTTAACTAGAAATGAGTCAGCATATCCTTGACTTAGCTCAAGTTTGGGTAGGGCTGAGAACGTTGTTATGGGTGAAAATATATGGCTAAAGTTGGCTAAGATCGAAAGACTGTCCGATAGAGATTGCATCTTGAAAATATAATCGGGGGTCAGACTCACTTCTACGCCAGCCTTTGCTAGTATCTTCTCCATTCCAATTTTGGAATAGAACTCTGCAAGCTGTGCTGAAATCTCTTTGAACGAGACTTCGAAATCGTCTTCGCCCTTTTTACTTGCAATTAAAGCAATGCTCGATATAACGTCTATTGGCGTTACAAGGTATTTTTCTATCGTCTCTGGTTTGAGGTTCTTGCTGAATTCAGATGACACTACGAGGTACATCCTATTGAGTAGTGAAAGAACTGTGGAGAGTGCAAACAGGAGATTCGTCCTAGGGTTTTTTGATCTTTCAATTGAGCTGAATATTGAATCCGGAGTTAGGACAGAAATTGATGGAATCTCATCTAGATCTCTCTTATCCCCTCCATAGGCTATGAACATTTCGTATATGGCCAATGCAAGTGGGTAAAACAGCACGTCTTCCTTGAAGTACTTGAACCATTCTGGATATACTGATAACAGGTACGCGAGGGCCTTTTTCCCACGTCCAAGGTAATCCCCATTAAGGGCAAAGTACCAGGACAAGATCGCTTTTTCAAGCTCATTCCTTAGTTTCTCCTCTGGAGCCAACCTCTCCCTTGAGGTAGCATCCCTTCTGAACCCAATTTCGTTACTAAGCTTGATAATTGTGCTCACAATTTCGTCGAGCAGCTTATTCACTGCCGTGTTAAAGCGAACGATCTCAAATGACACTAGAGAGTTAATGAGCTCAGACTCATAAGCAATGTTTAGCCAAATTGCTAACATTAGCCCAGCCTTTTTGTCCATATTACGCCTGATAACGTTATTTATCAGCTGTGGGATCGGGTACGTTTTCCGCTCTTTCTTCCTATTTTCAAACTCTATGAGTATTTCCTCAGAAAACTTCAAAAACTCCTTTTCACTATTCCTTATTAGGTGATACTCCCAGCCTGGAAAACGAATGGAGAAATTTATTAATCCACGCCATAATACTAGCGCCGGCAGGATCCTATACTTCACCCTCTCTTCTAACGCCTTCCTAATGTCCCCAATTTGCGGGTAGAAACTACTGAGGTATTCGACAGCCTTGTCTACAACATCTTTAACGTGGAAATCGTTAGGATAGTTTAATTTTCCGTATTCTAGAAATCTTTCAGCCTCATAAGTTATATAACTAAGAGTAACACCCCCCTCAAGGCTGAGTTGGCTGATCTTTGTCAATAAAATAGGGTTATCAAGCAGGTAATGGAGCGTCATTAAATAAACCCCCTATAAACTTTTCTTCTATCCAAAAACCACCTAAGATTTCTCATAATGACAGAACTCATGTACCCGTCTCCTCTCACCCTAGAACTCCTGAGTATCCTCGATATTATTCCACTATCTGTTGTTATCTTCAACTTAGGGTATCGGACAACTTCATCCCCAATTATTACCCCGAATCTCCCAAGTCCTGCCCTGTCCAGTTTCCTTAGAAGCCAACTTACTCCATTCTGTCCAACTTCCTCGACACTTTGGTCTGTTATCCGCAAGATAGGGACATCATACTGCTTTTCGTATTTTCGGAGTTGGTCAATACTATCTAAAGCTTCTGGAATAGTTCTTTTTTCTTCTATCCCCTTCGAGAACAATAGCAAATCAACGGCTTCAATATCAGCTCCATAACTGCCCCTCTCCCTCTCCACTACGCCCGTCAACAAATTTAATAGTTGCCGAGTGTCCACCTTCATCTCCGATCACCTGCTATGATATAGGAACCAATCTTTTTAAACTTTTTGCCTTCATCTCCCAAATATATTCAAACACTTTCAGTCAGCATCGCCTATAAGAAAACTTTATAACAAAAAGCTAGGAGGTTCCCGACTAACAGGGCTTTCCAGACGATTCCACTAAAAAGAAGAAAAGAGAAAGCATAATAACCAAAAAGAACAGCTAACAACTATTACACTTATGAAAAAAGTTTTCCGAGGAGATCATTAACATGTATATTTTTAAACCAGCAGAAGAGCAAGGAAAACCCAAACTTTCCCAACTAAGCGAACAAATCCTCCTTCATCATCGCCCCCTCACTACACCACTAACAGTCAGCACGTATTTGTGCCCGATGAAGTTCAACAGCTCGCCCCTGTCAGTCAGCCCGTCGAGTGATAGGAGTATGTTGCACGGGTTGCAGTTGCTGGGGAGAGGGTAAGTCCAGTATCCCACTATTACTCCAGTATCGGCCCTTCTAAGCATGGCCACCAAGTAGTCAGCCCCACGCCTCACATTCTTGAGTAAAATCCCCCACTCCACGCTCCCAGTCTTGTAGTCGTAGGGCTCGGAGTAGTCCTTGAGCCCTACGACAAAGTATAACGCCTCGCTGAAGTCCGTAGTGTCCCCAGCGACCACCTGTTCTGTTGGCTCAAGCGTGAATTTCACTGAACTTTCGTAAAGGGACTCAATCTCAAGGCCACCAACCGTGTAGCTCATTGAGGAGACGTAATCGTATGCCCTCAGGGTCAGCCTGTCATACCAGCTCGGGAGCTCGGCATTCGTTGCGGACGCAAACCAGCCCACCGCATAGTAGTAGGCGAGGCTCGACGGCCCGAAAGTAACAGTAACCTCCAACCTCGGGTCGTAGGAGAAAATCCCCCCGTCCTTATAGACTGCAGAGACACCAGCAAGCCCCCTCCTCAGAACTACCGCATCAAAAGCATACCCAGCCTGCCTCCCACCCACAACATCATAATACCCAAGCCAGTCAATCGTGTAGTCAGGCACGAAGGAAGTAGGCACATACTCAAGTGCAGTCCTATTTGGCGAGATTACTGATATTATGTTATCTTCTGCTCTAATGAATGCTTCAGTTTTGTTGTATAGGTATATGTCCTTTGTGGGCTCGACGTAGGCTATGCCTTCTATTAAGTTGCGGGTGTTGAGGTTGTCTAAGTCCACTTCGGTGAAGAGGGATGGGATGTCGATGGCCATCGTGGCTGGTGCCTCTGGCATCTTCAAGATTAGTATCTTGTTGAGTATCAGGGCCTTCTCTTTGGGGCCTGCGTCTTGGGTCTGGTAAACGTCTATGACCACCCTATACTTGCCCCTCGTGTTGGCCTTGACCTGCATTGGGTAGCTGACTTGGAAGGGGCTCCCCGTTGTGCCGGCCTCTTTCTCCTCTATTGCTGGGCTCTCTGCGAGGCTGTAGCCGTCCTCGTCTTTAACCGATATTATGAACTCGTGCTTGTCCCCATTCTTATCATCTTTGTCTTCCCAGGTGAATGAGGTTACGATTATGTATTCGCCCTCGTCTAAGTATAGTGGAACCTCAACGTGCATTACGTGGTGGCCCTTGTCTCCTTCTTCTGGGACGATGATCGGGAGGCCGCCCTGTGGCCCGGCCAGGCCTTGGCACCCACTTAAGCCCGGCACGCAGAGGGCCTTACCATCGGGGTTCACGGCCTCCACGAGGCCCCTCTTAAAGAGGGTTCCAACAGCTCCAGGCGTCACGTTAGAGAAGTCGTAGGCGTACCCGACTAACCCACCGCTCCGGGCTGGGGGGTAGATGTAGTAGTCCCAGTCCTCTAGGGGGATCTTGAACGCCCTCACGACCTTCTCGACCTTGAGGGTGTGGATGACCTTGGAGAGCCCCGCGAGCTCCCCGGCGAGCTGGGGGGAGACGACGCTCAAGGCCCCAGCGTCGACTTGGACTAATGGGTGCTCGAAGAGGCCCACGGCCTCGAATGAGCACTCGCCCGGCGCCCTCGCCCTCCCCGTAAAGGACACTACACTACCGCCCACGCTCACGTTCCCGCACGAGAAGCTGCCCGTGAGGGCGAGGGGTTTCCCGGGGAAGCTCACGAAAGCCCTCAACTCAACCTCGGGCGTGATGTAAGTGAGAGTGGCGTTCCCCGAGGGGAATTCAAGAGTGATCTTATTTACCCGCCCCAGGAGGGAGTAGGGGGCTGAGAACCTCACCGTAGTGTTCTGAACTTCGAACTCGACTGGTCTGCCGTTGAAGAGGACTTTCCTGGGTGGCGTGGAGTTGAGGGTGAAGACTACGCTGTCGCCCTCCACTTCGACGCCCAGGATCTGGGCGCCCACCTTAGGCTCTGACGGCTTCCTGAGGGCGAAGAGGACACCAACAACAATGGCGACAAGAACCACAACAACCACGATCTTCCCACGCCCCACACCCACACCCCACTCAAACATCCGCTGCGGAATATATAAACACAACCAAACCAAAAACAACAGAAGAGGCAACCCAGCAACAAACCCGCCAAAAACCAAAGCCCGAAAAGTGGGGCGAACGGGGGTGGCCTTAAACAATTAATATAATAATTATTGTTTGGTCAACCCGTTTCCCCACAGTTTTCTGGGTTGCCCCCGCGCCAGGCGTATATATTATATAAAAAAGCTGAAATAATTATTCAATTAAATAAAGCAACAATTAAACAATTGAATAATTATTTATTTAAACCCGGATTATCTAACCAATTATCCATATTAGAAGTATATAAATATTTCTATCCACACAACCCCACAACGGGTAAAAAGAGTAAACAGAAGTAGACGAGGAGCCTACACTCTAGAGTTAATTGTCCTAGTGTTGGAAGGTATGTTAGGAAGAGTTGAGGGACGCTTTATGGTTCGAACAGACTTGTTTGTGTAGTTCATTACAGATAATACAAGTGATAAACATGTCCACTAAGTGGTGTATGTGAAGTGTTATAGTATCCGTCATTACTCAAATCGGTTTGCGGGCCCATAACCTACTCCCGTTACCAGTTTTGGCCTGCCCGCAGGCCGGGCCATCGGCCCAGGAGCTCTCCCCTTAAGGGAATGATACCAGAATGCCTATGTAGCCCCTCCAATAAACTTTAGATGCCTTTCTCAAATTACAGAATTGGTGGTGGCTATGAAATACGTGGATATTAATATGTTGAATTACAAGAGTTTGCAGGATATGGAGTATATTGCAGCCCTAACTGACAAAGTCCCTTACTATGACTTTGAGAGAAAAGTCGCAAGGTTCGTTGAAAGAGAGAAGATCCAGGAGGTGATTTCGGAGCTTGTAAAAGAGGGAAAGTTTGCTGAGGCAAAGGAGCTGATGGAGCGTTCAAAAAAGGACTACCTTAGAGAGTTCGAAAAGCTCCTCACCCCAAAACTACTCTCTATCAGGATCTCGTTTCCTTACTGGATAAAGCTGTATGGCCTGGCACTTAAACATGAGACCTCTCCATCAGCGATCCTTCGCAGGCTCCTGGTGACTGCAACTAGGAGTTTGATTGAAGAGCTCAACAGGACAGGAATAATGGCGCCGAGGGCCTATCTGCTTATTAGAGAGTCGCTTGACAGCATAAAAAAGCTTCAGGAGAGGAGGACATTCAACGAGGATGAGAGGGGCAGAAAGTATATGCTGATCTATGAGCACGAGGAACCTATTAGTATCTCTGAGTTAAAACACATTCACTACTTTATAAAACGCCTTGTGAAGGTTCAAGTCCAGCGGGAGGGCATCCCTGAAGAGATTGTTGACTTGCTTTTTGAGAAAACTGTTGCTAGTGACTTCGAAACGCTTGAAGCGTTTTTCTACACCTATGTGGGTGTTTTTAAAGAGGGGGATGAGGTATTTTTGAGGTTTGGTCCGGAGGTCAACACGCTTGACTTTCGCTACGTAGTGTTTGAGTACCCAATCAGGGCAATTCAAGAATTTCCGCCAGATGTTGTGGTTAAGTTCCACAAGAAAATCCTCTTCGATGCCTTTGTGGAGTGCCCCCACACTATTGAGGAGATAAGGGCAAAACTCGAGCGGGGAGAGGCCTTAACTCTTGAGGACTACAAGAGCATCTTCTGTCACAAATTTGACAAAGAAATAGAGATACTTTCCAGGGAAGGTATCAGGCCTTTTGTGTACCCTGAAGAGGGGGAAGAGTTTATACACGCTGAGTTCCTGCCCTACTGTTTTGAGGACTACCCTCTGCCCTTATTTAGGATGCAGTTCTCTGGGAATGAGCTCAGGATAAATGGGATAACCCTCAGGAAAAAACCCAGTAGGGAGGAAGTCAAGGAGAACTTAAAGAAGTTAAGGGACATTATCAGGCGGGCGTACTATAGGGCTGTAGGCCTGAGCGAAGAAAGAGTTGTCGAAGCGAGGGCAAAAGTCGAGCGTGGGGAGATTGACGAGGAGGCTCTTGATGTGCTCAGCGTTTCTAAGGGCATCGACATATCTCTCGACTACCTCCTCCTAAGGCAGAAGGAGGGCAGGGATCTGCTTTCAGCGTTTTCAAAGCCCTCTGAAGTTTTCACCACGACATTTCCAAAGCCACTCATTAGGGTATTGGAGCTTTTCAGGGGGGAGAAAATAAAGAACATCTTGGAAGACCTAATAGCTAAAGAACCGCTCTAACCGTTTTTTTACCCCCTATGCTTGGGATATAGCATTGTAAAAATTTTGCATTGTGGAGCCCTCCATCTAATATTATGGGGAGGGCCAGTTCTAATATTACAAATGTTGTTTGACATAATATTGCGGGGGTGGGGGTGTGAGGACTGCCGTGTTGATTGACGGAGAAAATGTCTGGAGGTGTCTGGAGAATATTATTGGTAGGAAGGTGCACATTGATAAGGCTATAGATTGGAAGGGGTTATTTAAGTTCCTTGAATCCCTTGGTTATGAAGTCACAATAGCTAGGTTCTATGCTAACCCCTTCGCTATCAGAAATCCTAACGCTGCCAACAATTTAGAGAGTATGGGAATCAAAGTAATCTTGGCAAGATCTACTATGAAGGAGAATGGGCCAAAGAGCACGGCCGATATTGTTATGATAGTTGATGGAATGAGCATAGCCTATGAAAGACCAATCGACGCATTTGTAATAGTTTCGGGGGATGGGGACTTTTTACCGTTCGCACAAAAGGTACGGGAGCTCGGTAAAGACGTGCTTTTTGCAACTTTCTTGGAGTATACTGCTAGGCCTATCAAAGAGATGTTCCAAGTGGTTAACCTTCTTGACTTCAGCATACTTGGCGAGGATATTTATGTAAACGCTGAAGAGTCAAGTTTTCAGAGAGTAGAGGGCAAAGCTCCTTCAGTCTAATGTGGTGGGTGTGGTGAATATGATTGCAAACTGGGTTAGAGCAGGTAATATCCAGGTTAGTTATGTCATCGATAAGGCCAGGGAGGATTGGCGTAGGGTTAGAGTGCAAGGGACAGTCCATGTTGTTGTCAAGGGGAGGGACGTTAAGAGGTTGCTTAACGGGAATGTGCTTGACGAGTTGAGGACGGATTTTGGCATGGAGCTGGTGGAGCACAAGTTTGTAGACTATGATGTGAAGGAGTACCTGTTCTTAAAGTTCAGGGTTGATAAGGTCTTTGAGCCGTTCTTTAATGTTCACGAGTTCGAGAGGGGCCTTGTTGAGCGTTTCCTAGAGTTATTTTTTGTCTATGCCGACTGATATCTATTTTTCCCTTATTTAAACAAAGAGGAGGTGGGGAAATGGAAGTGTTAAAGGTGGATTTCAAGAAGATTAAGGGAGTGTTTAGGGATGTTAAGAAGATTGAGGTTGGGGCTTGGAATGATGAAGAGGAGGGTTTCTTTAACTTGGTTGTGAAGGGAACTACAAGGGAAGGGGGCGAGAAGTATCTGATTGTCCACGTTGAGAGGGTTCCAAGGGAAGAGGTTGAGGTTAGGAAGGAGTGGTGGAGGAGGGTTAAGTATAGTGTCGGGTATGACTGGCGGGTCATTGAAGTGAAGTTTTTTGAGTGGGATGGTGAAGTCTGGGAGAGGGTTATTGCGTTTAAGG
The DNA here is from genome assembly GCF_041647995.1 of Pyrococcus kukulkanii. Classification (NCBI taxonomy): domain Archaea; kingdom Methanobacteriati; phylum Methanobacteriota; class Thermococci; order Thermococcales; family Thermococcaceae; genus Pyrococcus; species Pyrococcus kukulkanii. The sequence continues at coordinate 14,372 of NZ_JARRIB010000006.1, read as the reverse complement.
AATATGGTGCGGTTATAGTGTTTGGGGATGTGGATGGAGTTGAGCGGGAGGATTGGGTCAAGGATATGGTGGATGATTTTGTTGTGGGTTGGGGCACGGATTATATGGATTGGTTGAGGGGAAAACAGGATAGGTCTACTTAAGGTTCCTATATAGGGGACTTCAGCACTCCAACTTGGGCATCAAAGCTGTCATAAACGTACCAGTTTTCACTTTTACTCTTGTGGTCTTTGTCCAACAGAATTTTCATTCTCCATTCGCTAATTTTCTCCTCCAGCACAGTCGTTAAGTTCAGGAGAGTCTCCTCGAACTCCTTCGGAACATACTTATACTTGCTCGGCTCCCCGCCCGTCAAAACATACAACGCAAACGCTTCACACCAAAACTCCTCCAAATCAATCTCAGCATACTCTCCCAACTTAACCCTGCCCACCCACTCCCTTAACTCATCTAACATCTCATCATCAAACCACTTCCTGAACAGTAAGTGGCCTGCCGTATGATAGTAGTACCAGGCCAGAGTGTGCCTCGCTTTATCGAGTTTGCCCTTTATTATCAGCGCAGTCGCTCCAATCGGGCCAATAATTTCCTCCTTTGGAATATTGTTTATAAAGACTTCAATCCTGTTGCCAGTGCATCCAGTCTTCCATCTGCCCTTCTTTTGGATGCCCTCACTAGGCGCTTCAGCTACGTCTACAGCCCCACTCAAACCCAGTCTTCGCTTGATCATTCCACGGAACTCCGCAAAACTAACCAAATCAGCCCACAAACTCCTCTCTTCCTCACTCCACTTCCTTGTGGCAAACTCAACTAACCTCCTAACATCACCATTCACATATGCATCTAAAATACTGCAACCAACATAGACTCTTCCTCCAATTTCTCTCCAGATGGCATCGATAGATTTCTTCTTCCTTTTTTTCTTCAGCTCCCTAAGGTCGACAAATATTCTACCGGTTGCATCCGTGTGTATACTAATTTCCGAAGGCAACTTCCCGATCATGTCCTCCTTAATATACCACCTATACTCTGGCGGGACATACACACCCTCACCCTGCTTCTCTACACCTTTTTCCTCTTCATCCGTCCCAAAGAAATACGCCCTATAAGCATCAATTAACTCTTGGGCAAACCGCTTAACTTCATCAGGAACCTCATCCGCCAACTGTATCCTCAAATTCCCATACAAAATATCCGAAACCTTAACTAACCCAACATAAGGGGACAAAATCGCCATCAAAATATCCGGAATATCCTTCATACTGAGATCCTTAAGGATTCCTTCAGAAGAATCTCCCATAGCATTACCCTCCATTTCTCATCCACCCCTCTTTGTCACAAAAAGCTATTTAAGCTCGCCTCCTCCCATAATAGTTAAAATACTAGTAGATAGAGAGAAAGTTAATCGAGTTCCCTGAGAAATTTTGCTATCTTTTCTGCCATTTGGGCAAGAGCTCCTAAGGTCAAGATGAGAGTCTCTTTTTTCCTTTTGTCAGTGGCTGACGCAACCATCATTCCAACAACATAGCCAGCTGCCTTTTCAACAGCTCTGTCTTCAGGGTCTCCTTTTTTAAGCCAGTTGAAGTATTGTTCCAATGCTCTCTTTACACTATCAACTGCGTAATTAAGAACTTCCTCTTCTGGGAATTTATCTAATATTGCCTGCCTTTTCAGCTCTTCGAGCTCTTGGGGGGTGAGCTTCCCTTCATATACTAGGTTGAGTATCCCATCCACGAACTCAAACTTTGGAATGCTGGCGTTTATTTTTGATTCGATGTACTCCTTCACGGCTCTGTAATCTTGGAAGAACCTCTCTGCGACGTCGGCAAATCTGGCGTAGGTCGCCCTGCTGAAGTATGCCCCCTCAAAGTCCTCATACCCCAACCGTTTCAGCCCAACTACTGCCCTCTTGTTAAATAGTGGGTACTTGTTCGGATCAATAGAGAAGAGTATTTCAGTTATGCTGGAAGGGCCGAACCCGGGAACCTTTTCGTCTAGGAGCCTGTCGGGGTCGGTGAGGGCCAAGGCCAACTTGTTAGCAACTTCCTCAAACGTGAAACCTCTGGCAAGAATCCGCATCTCGATCGCCGCGTCTACTTGGAAGGCCTCGGAGGCCCAGAGCTCGTTTAAGAGCTTTCTCAGGCTCTCCCTATCCTTCTTTTTGACGAACTCTCTTAGGTACTGCACCACCTTCTCCCTGTGTTTGGCCCTGTCATCTACCCAGTACTTTTTCTCGAAAAGCCCTTCCCACACCATGCCCCACACCTCCGTCCTCATAAACTAATACAAATTTGACCCTAATATTTCTTTCGATCTTGAGCTCATCAATATATTCAACTCCGAGATGAATACATAGTCAAAACGTCACCAGTAATAAATTCAAACTCGACAAAACGTTGAGAAAGGTAGGCTGTTCTTTTGTTTGTGTGTTTTTATGTACTTTTACTTTCGTTTCAGGTGTTAATGTTTAAATGGTTCTCATGCATGCTCTTGTTAATGCGTGTAAAACTGAGTAGGACTGTGTTCCTTGAAAGCTACCACTCACAAAGAAGAAGTTCAAGGCTGTAAAGGGGGTTTATGAGGGTTACTCTGGATTTTCTGACTGAGTACGTTTTTGAAATAAGATTGCGAATCCACTTAAGCTCAGGAATTTAATGACAGAAAGAACGAGTTTCTAATCCAAGTGGGGGGTGAATTGGGTGGATTAGAGGACGTACTTTACTGGTTGGGGGAGGGATTGGGTTCTTTTGTTGAACTTATGGTCGTAAGTTCAACAAATATGGCTATATACGTTAAACTTATTTACAAGAAATGTAAATAAGTTAAACAAGGTGGGACAGTGTGGGATGGGATCAAGGCCTCGACTATGAGAAGACGTACAAGTTGCTCACCAAGGAGCTCGAGGAGGTCAGAAAGAAGGAGGGGCCTAAAGCCCTCAAGCGCAGGTTGTACTTGATCATCCTCCTGACCCAACTCCGGAATGGATCTAGAATAGGTGAAGCCATAGACTTCATAACTCACGTGGCCCAGGAGTACAAGAGAGAGGCCTACATAACCGTAGAGAAAAGGAAAGACAACTATCAGAGGTTAATGGTTCTACCTAAGGAGGTCACCAAAACCGACATTTTAGTGACGAAGGGAGTACTTGAGGAGGAGCTTAAGAAGCACGACAAGAAGGGTCTCGTCATTAGGATCTCAACCTGGGTGAAGAAGACCTACGGGTTCAACACGCACTCATTGAGGTACGCATTTGTCAGCCATTTGGCAAAGAAAGGCTACCCACCCCAAGTCATAGCTAAGATTACTGGGCACAAGCGCTTAGACTACATCCTCCACTACACCCAAGAAAGAATAGCCAAAGAAATACTCAGAGACCTATAGTCTCAAAATAGGCCAAGAGACCCAACAATCCTACTTGGACTGACCAAACCTCAATATATGGTTCAATAAACCCCGAGTAGGCTTCCTTGCCACCAACTAAGTATACACAGCCGTCGCATACTGAGACTTCTCCAACAGAAGTCCACAATAATCCAAGCATATTTACGACACTTCATCTTACGACGGGCCTATAAATGGGATCTCTATCTCCTCCAAGATAGTAGTAAATAGTTAAAAAATTTCCTATGCCTCCTTTATGCATAATGAGTTTTATCTAAAGTGCGTCGTTTTAGGATTGATGTTTTTGATGAATCAAGAATGTTCGAGGAGAAAATGAGGGAGTACAGCGAGGAAATGACTAAACTGTTAAAGGATGAAGAAGAGCTCACGGCGAAGGTTAAGGAAGTCTTTAAGGCGTTGGAACCCAGCCGTTTGCGGTGGGGAGGAGGTCAACAATTAGAGAGACCCCAAATACCCGACAACATTTAACTGTACGGCTAACTTACCTCTCACATTTTTGTCTCAAAAACCAAAATGTTTTTATAAAATCATTTTGGAGTTTGAGACATGACACTCACGAGATCCGAACTCAAGGTGCTCCTCGCACTTGACAAACCCACCAAATTGAACGAGTTATCCCGCAAGCTCAACATCTCCAAGGGCAGGCTATCAGCTCTCCTGCATTCCCTTGAAAAGAAGGGGCTTGTGGAGTTTGAGGGAAAAAAGCCGGTCGTTGTTAAGCCAACGAGAAATAAGGTAATTGAACTCCTCAATATCATTTTTCCAGTTAACTTAAGGTCAACAATTTTGAGCTCAAGTAATTCCCAGCCGAGTGGAAGCTTACTTAATGTTTTGACAGGGAATGCCCTGAAAGTTCTTACTGCTCTTGAGGTTGAAAAGCCTCAACCAGTCTGGCTCATCCAGTTGAAAGCAAATGTGAGCAGAGCTACTTTATACAGGGTCCTCACCCAGCTTATGGAGCGGCTCATTGTGGGAAAAAAGGAGGGGGGCTACTTTATAAGTGAACGCTTTTCTCTTTTCAAGATCTTTGCTGACGAGTACTTTTATCTCCAGAATTCAATTAAAGCGAAAGAGTTTGAGCCAAATGCCTCTGTTGTATGGAGTGGAGTTGAGGAGTTCATACTTGCGACTGGGGTATTCAAAGGGAGGAGGATTGGATACTTCCAGCTTACTGGGCTGGCCCGTTTTTCAGACTTTGGGCTCCCCCTGATTTCGTCAGGGGTTTATCATTATTACTGGCCTGCTCGAAAAGAGCTCACCCTCGAGGAAGTTGTCGTGCACACTTTAACCCTTGAGAGGGATGCGAGAGAGCTCCTTTATGTTATTGTTCTCCTTAAGTCCAGGAGTTTTAATGAGGGATGGCTCAGAAAGCTTGCAACAAAATTTGGTGTTTCTGGTACTGTTAATGAGATTCTCGAATATCTTCAGGGGAAGGAAAAGCCATATCCATTTCCTTCTTGGGAGGAGGTTGAGGAGCTCTGTCATCAGTATTTGGGGAGGTCGTGAGGGATGATAACAAGGGAGAGGTTAATTCGTGAGTTTGTTTTGCTTGATGAAAAAGGCTCGGCTCATGGGTTCAGGGGAGGTTAATGTGTATCTTATTGGTGGTGGGAATCTCGCACTTAGGGGTGTTAAGCCTGCGACTGCTGATGTTGATGTTGTTCTTGAAAATTATAAGGCATTTAAGACCTTTGAAGATGTTCTTACGGATCCATCTCCAGAGTGGAGGACGAGTGGTGGGCTTGTGGTTTATCTGAAGGTCTTTGGTCATGAGTATGGGGGGAGGCTTGGTGCTGATGCTGTTTACAGGAAGATTGATCCTGACATGGGTGATTTTAATCTTGATGTTTTTGTGAAGCGTGTTATGGGTGGTATTCAGCTAACGGAGAGTATGGGGAAGAGAGCGTTTATTCCGAGGGAGTTCGTTGGTTTGAAGAAGCTTAGAGTGCATCTTGTATCTCTTGAGGATATATTCCTGTTTAAGGGTGTTACTTCTCTGGGTCGTTCGAAGGATGTTGATGACCTCTTGAGGCTACTTGAGCTGGGAGTTGATTTTAATGTGGTTTTTAAAGAGCTCAAAGTTCAGAAGAATACTATCGAGCCGGAGAGTTTTGAGCGTCTTGTTGGCATTTTGTATGAGAAGATGATAGAAGTCCAAGAGCTTCTCAGAATGAGGGGTCTGAGAAGTTCCAGTTTGGACATGTTTATTAATTCCCTCGGGACAATTATATGAGGTGAGGTAGTCTGGATAACTGCCTATACTGATGAGATAGAAGACTCAACATTCTGCATAGACATAGAAGCCTTCAAACAGTTAGTCCAAGATGAAATCCTCAGCAATCTCGATGATGAAGAGGTAATAATTATTCATCACCAGCTTTTTCGCATCCCTAGCAACGTCACCACTATCCACAACCTCTACACCAACTGTAATATCCCCTTTTCTCCCAACGACGTCTACCTGGGATCAACGCTGGGACTTCCTCCATAGTACTGAACTCATAAAACCTTAGAATCTGCACAACTTCTCTCTTCACTTCATCATGCAGATTGACAGCTTTTATTTTTTCCCGAGCCCTCCTCCTGATGACACTTGCAAGTTCCAAAAGCGTCTCGTAATCAGCACCCTCGATGACAGCCTTATATAGAACCAGAGCCTCTACAAGAACAACCTGCGTAGGAACTCTCTTTCCAGAAAGGTGCTCCCTTAGTGCTTTAGTTCCATAGACAAACTCAGCTAATTTATCCGTAATCCTTATTGAATATATTCTACTCAAAGGTTCCTCATAGCTTGTCAACCGTTCCAAAACTTCAATATACCCGTTCTTTCCTGCACCTTGTCCTGTTAACGTGTCTTCTGTTAGTCTTTCCCCTTTTAGATGCAGATCTTTCTTTGAGAAAGGCATCCACACCACCCCTAAGCATAATACACAACCTTATGGGTAGGACGTCAATTCGAGCTTGAGTTCTATTTTTTCAAGTCTTTTGAACTCCCCTATAATGGAAGTTTTACCCTTTCCTGCCCCTGTCCTGCCCGCTCATTCTAATCCCCCAATTTCCAGACTTTACCAGGAGCTTCTAATATATGTTTTGGAGAAGGTAAATAAGAACGAAAACCCTCAAAACAGAAAACAGCAATTTTAAGAAAGACACAGCAAAACACAAGGCAGTTTAATTGTGAACTTTGGCTAAGAAGGCATATGCAGATTCAGCTACTTGGGCAAGAGAGAAACAAAAATACGAAAAAGGTTCTGAGGGAAAGGACAAAGGGTGCTGTCTAGATCTCAGTATATAGTCCAGTATACTCTGTGATAAACTTCTTCCCTGCTGTCCACTAAGTATGCATAGCCACCGCGCACTGAAGCTTCTCTGACAGGAGTCCACAGCAGTCCAAGCTTCTTTACAACACTGTCCCTTACAATAGGCTTGTAAATAGGATCCTTATCTCTCCTAAAGTAATAGTATATTGCTGAAAGGATTTTCCTCCTAGCTTCTTTACCTGGGTTAGGAATTTTCCACCAGATCCCTCTACTGATTATTGCTGTGTTCAGCCTCCTATATGGTCTGTAGGGAAGAGACAAGCGCCTCTCAGCCGTCACAAAGGCGTGCCACTCTGCAAGCCCCTCCTCTTCCTGCCTGCTCAGTACGGGATAGTTCGCTCCCATCATCGAGCATATGTCCTCAACTATGTGGTGGGTAAGCTCGTGCCAGTATATGTAGGCTAGAAAGACGGTAAAAGCCCCCAACACATCCCCAATGTTGCTGATTCCTATATATGCACCGTAGTTTCTCACTATCCCCTTAAACGCACCTAATATCTTGGGCAACCTGAGATATATGCCCCAGTCACTTCTGCTGTAGTGGTACGGAACATAGAATGCAAGGAAATCCACAACTATGCCTTTAGACTCCTCAGTCTCTCCAACTTCGGAAAAGACTGGGAGGTCTCTCCTTTCAAGACTTTTCCTCAGGCCTTCTTCAATTCCTTCAATTCTGTAGTTAACCTCTTCGAATTCTTCAGGGACAAAAAGAGGTTCTTCTTTAATGTAATCTTGGAGAGGCTCCCAAGCAGAGGGCTCCAGTACATATGGTCTATTTCTACCTTCATCCATAGAAATCCCCCGTATACATGTCTTTGACACTAAAACTATTATAAAATTTCTTCCCCACCTTGTACTTTTGCTCAAAGCCTATGTCTTTTGAGAACTGTCCTTCAAGTCAGGTATACTTGGAAATGCCAATACCTGAACAATATTCCTACACTATATCCTCACTCTCAAAATCATTTAGCTAGCAAAATTTCTCAAGATCTTTGCATGTACTAAGCCCCCACTAAAACAATTGATTTACCTCACTAAAACCAATACAATTTTATTTTTTTGATCAGAGGGTGAGAAAAGATAAAGAAAGCTTATTTGAAGGTTCTGAGGAGTTAAACAAGTTAATAAACGCTCTTCATGCCAAAAGCTGGGTGGCAATTCTCGGACCGAGGATGGCTGGAAAGACTAGTCTAGCATGGGCTGGGGCTAACGCCTTTGCAGAGAAAATGAAGTATAAAGTAATCTTTGTTGACTTGAAAAATACTGAGACTTCTAGGCAAGCCACGAAAAAGATACTCGGCAGATTACCAAAATCAATTCTTGATACCCTCCCAAAATACATCGCAGAGATTTCTTTTTCTACCGGAGATATTTGAACTAGTGTAAAACTTAGAGAAAACGTAGCTGCCAAAAACGCTTTAGAAGATGCTCTTTTTGCCCTAAAAGACACAATACTAATTCTTGATGAGGTTCAAAACGTGAAACAAGGTGTAAACTCCTTTTTAAAAGCCCTAGCCGCGGCATTTAATGAAAACGATTCCCTACTGGTGATATTTACGGGCTCCTATGCCGGTGTTGTTAAAAGCTGTTCGAAACCACTCACAAGGACAGCCTATATGGGAGGCCACCAATTGAAATACTTCTCCCGCCCTGGCCTGAATGGGTAGCGACGGAATTCCTAAGGAAGGGCTTTGAGCAGGATGGTGTTGATGTCACCCAAAGGGAGATTCAGGAGGCAATTTGGAGGCTTGGAACGCTACCTAGCTGGTTAAATCTCTACGGACTTAGACGTTGCCTTGGAGCAAGTCATGAAGAGTTCCTGGAAAGGGTGTTTGAGAAGGCTGTGAATGAGACTTTAGTAGAGTTGGAGCACTTCTTAGAAGAGAGAGGGCGATTGAGGAGAAGGCGAGAGAGTATGGCGTCCCCGTGATAAAAGTAAATCCAAAAAGCACCTCGAGAGTTTGCCCCGTCCACAATGCTGTCGTGAAGTATGAGAACGGTTCTCGTTTTGGAGTTTGTACTGCTGGTGGTGAGGTCTGGCAGAGGTTAGAGAGCCAGGGAGTAGAGATTTCTCCTGCAGAGGTCAGCACTCTCGAAAAGCTGAAAAACAACTTTTTCGAGGTTGTGGCGCTCAGCGACACTGAGAGTAAGCTCATTGCGGGCGAGCTCGTCGACCTCAACGAGAACCTGCGCGTGGACACAGCGCACAGCGCTAAGGGGAGAGAAGCGGATGTAAGGGTTGCGGTGAACGCCCTGCTGAGAAACGAGAGTGTGAGAATGCAGTACAGCGAGCTGGAAGTATTTACTGCACACGTCGCGCTGACGCGGGCGAGGGAAAAGCTGGTTATAGCTTATGATGACGTTTTCACGAGCCTCACGAAGGTTTGGCGCCCAGAGCTCGCAAAGCACATACTTGAGACGAAGCGTGACGAGGGAGTGAAATACTATGAGAGGCTGGCTGGAGATATTTTGCAGGCCTGTTGAGCAAGCCTTCTTTGCCGAGTTTTTTTCATTTCAGCGGATCATGATCCAATTTCTGAGCCTCAATGACTGTGTATTTCTCAAGAAAAGCCTTTGGCGGGCTTGAATTATGGCAGTTTCGAGGTGTGCACGGGAGAAAAAGCGGAATTACATGACTCTTTTGAGCGCCTTATCGAGGTTGCCTCAACGCCCAATAGAAAAAGCCGAGAACCTGGCTTTTTTTGGCTTAATTAAGCCTTCTCCAGCGAGAAAAAGAAGCCTGTATATGCCTCGGATGTCGTCAAATCGAAGCCCCTCATTTTCAGGGTCGGCCTTGAAACAGGCGGGTTGTGATTTGACGACATCTGACCCCTCTCGTGCCTTCTTTTCGAACCCGAGCAGGGTGGCTTTCAAAGGTTGCGGGGCTGTCGTAACTTTTCGCATTTTGTAGTCATAAAGTGCAACAGGATTTGACTACATTCGTGTGTTTTCGATATGCATCGAAGCGTGAGTAGCACGTCGAAAGGATAAGCAGCCGCCGGGCAAGAGTGTTCGATTCTATATGCCTCTAGCAAGGCTTCGAGTTACAGTTCTTGGGCTTGTGAATTGACTTCAAGGTCAATTTATCCAAAAGTGGTAATACTGTGTAACTGCAGTGTGGCGGGCGGAATATAAATATTCCTTATATTAAGTGATGGAGGTGCCCTTATGAGGATTAGAAAGATAAGGGTTGAAAACCTGTTTTCTTATGATGAGGTCGAGCTTGCCCTGCCGCTTGACCTTGCAGTGATCGTGGGGCCTAACAATGCCGGGAAAACCAACATAGTTAGAACATTGGACTTCTTGAAGCGTTGCTTCGGAGACAACCGCCCTTCCTTGGAAGAGCTGGAGGGAATTCTACATGACCCCAACAAGCCCCGGGCAAAAGTAGAAGTTGATGTAGAGCTTAATGAAAAAGAAATTAGCTACATTAGAGAGTTCGTTTCGTTGCACTTGGCACCTGGAATTGAGAATGCCCAAAATGACAAGATAAAATTTTACCTAACAGATAGGGAAAAATTAAGGAAGAAAGGGTTTGATATATCAAGACTTGACGAAGAACTTGAGAATGAAAAAATTCAGGAGAGGCTTAACAGCCTGTTCTTGCAGGAGCTTGCGCAATTCCAAGAGGCTTTTCCCGAACAGTTCGGGGAAGTAAGAGTAGTGTGGAGATACGAAGGGGAAAGCAGAGTGCCTAGACCATTTTTTGTGATAAAAATTAAGAGTAAGAATCTGGAGAGTGCAGGGAAGGGGGAAAGCAAGCACTGTGGTGAGATTTACATAAATGACTCGGCAATTCGCCACCCTTCTTATGTTGGGTCAAGCAGAAGAGACTCTTTATTGCGTGATATGGAAGATAGCTTTGTCTCATATCTAGTCATGTCTATGGGAGACAGGAGTTCTAACTTGGATGAAATCCTCCAAAAAGCTGAGAATAAAGAGAATAAAAAAGCTGAGAATACTCTCCAAGACCGCAGGCGGGAGGATTTTATTTGGGGCCATCTTTTGTATACGCTCTCGTTGCATAAGAGTCAGCTGTCGGTTTCACACAGCTCTCTGCCCGACGAGCAGAAGTGGAAAGCCCGAAAAATGTACAGAGAGCTTGGATGGGATGAGTTAAGAACGTACTCTTTATGGGATTTGCTGAAACAAATCTTCACTTCCTCGATAATTTGGCTTGGTGAGATCAGGGGACTTCCATTAGAGGAGGAATACAAGCCAGCTATAGAGTATGACGGAAGTGGCGAAAACTTGGCGTCCTTCCTACATGCCTTGAAAGAGTCAAGCGACCCCAGGTTGAGGGAGATTAAGGAGCGCTTCAAAGACATTTTCGGCCTTTCTTTTGACACCGAGAGACGGCCGTTCGAGGCCAAAAACAAGGTCGAACAGGAAAGAAAAGCCCCAAAACTCTTCATAATAGACGAGAAAAGGAGAAAGAAGTTTCCAATAACTGCTGTCGGTTCTGGGGTCTTTGAGGTTCTTAATCTCATATCAACGATAGCGGGCTCGGAAGGCAGGGTGATAATCCTTGATGAGCCGGCCCTGCATCTGCACCCAGTGCAACAGAAAAGGGTTCTGCAGGCTTTGAAGGAGCTTTCGGGCATGAATAACCAGATCATCTTGATAACGCATTCCCCGTATTTTGTCGACTCAGAGACTCTAGAAAAGACGTACCGCTTTTACATGGACGACCAGGGCAGAACAAAAGTTGTTGTGATAAAAGACGCCTTGGAGAACCTCGAGCTTAAGGACGAGCTCAAAATGATAAAGGATTCATCACTTATACGTGCACTTTTCGCCAGCGGCGTGATAATAGCAGAGGGAGACTCGGAATACCTGAGCGTTCCAATACTGGCTAGGAAGCTTGGGTACCCACTGGAGGACTACAATATCGAAATTATAAATGCGGGGGGAGATGGTAACATTAAGTCAATTATAAAAATCATTGAGAGGCTCCGTATACCATTCAGGGTAATATGCGACCGAAAAGCGGAGCCCAAAATTCCCTCACAATATCATGACAAAGTATTTGCATGCCCAGCCGATGACTGGAAAGATTACTTGGAGGATTTATTTGGGAAAGAGGGCGGAGGGAAAATTGAGGCCGTCTGGAAGATTGCCAACAGGGTGTCTGAAGATGATGTGAAAGAAAAGATGAAAGACCCTGAAAAATTCGAAGAATTCATCAGGAAGTTCCTCGAAGAGCTCGGCTACAGGGTGTGAAGTGTTAGGGGCAATCCCACCGAGTTCGAGCTGAAATTCTTATCACCAAAGAAAAATAAGGAAACGTGGATTAGCTAACGCTACTGTTGTTCCACCAAATAAGCATAAACATATGCAATAAGCTCGTTGACTAGTTTTTTGCTTCTTTTTCATCAGCTTCGCTAAGCTTATTTATGAAATCTTCTGCACTATCTGCTCTGATATTGTTATGGTACATTTCACTGAGAAGTCCTATGAGAACATACATGATTTCTACTTTGTCCTGTGCTATCATAAGTCTATTGAGGATTGATACTCCCCTCCCCTCGTGTTTTTTGCAGTACTCTGCAACTGATCTCCCAAAATCTTTCACAACAAGAGACAACTCCCCGCACATTCCGATGCATCCTCATAGTAACAAAAATATGATTACACTTTATAAAGTTTTCTCTTATCAAAAACGTAATAATTATACTTCGTTAGTGTGGATAACATAATAAACAAGAGGACATTTTCAAGTGCGGAGTTCTTTCGAAATCAAAGCTTGGGCACAAGAATTCCTATCAAGATAGCTTCCCATCTCATAGGAACAACAATCTTGCTGAACCCACTTGTAAAAAGAAAATCTTATTTGGGATTACATGCTCTCGTATATCTTGATGAGGGAAGTGAACTCGTATCAATTATCTTCATCCAATGTAATAACACTTACCGTGCCTCCAGCGATAAACAGGGCCAGCTTGAATGATTTCAAGCGAAAGATTGTTTCCATCATGGTTAACGACATGCTCAAAGTTTTTCTCAGAAATGCCTACTATAAACGCCCTATCCTAGTTCTTAGCCCTGACTCGGTTTGTATTCATCTCGACAAGCCCTTTTACGTTTTCAAAGCCGAGGTAGAAAAGCTCTTAGAGAAGTGGGCAAGCTTCTCGCAGGCGCTCTCGATAATCGAACTCACTCCCGTCACGGCAAACAAAGTCATCCTCACCGAGTTTTATGTCAAGAATCCTTGGAAAGACTTCTTATCCGAGTACAGCCCCGTGGAGGAGCTCCCTTTCACGGGGAATGAAGCCCGAAAGTTCTCCAAGAGAAAATTGAACGAAATCAGGGAAAAGCTGCTCTGCTCGAGCGGGGCACTCTTCAGACTGGAGTGTATGAGTGCTACAGGAGGAAAACACTTTGTTCTGGGGCATAGTATTTTCGTCCCGCTTGAGAAAAGCTTGGAGTTTTTGTAAGAGTGCGGGTATAACTCAACGCCCTGTAGCTTCAAGATACAGTGAAATAGCTTCGGCAATGTTCCTGAGCGCTTCTTCAATTGTTTCTCCTTGGCTCATGCAACCGGGCAAGTTCTCGACATAAACTACGTAGCCACTTTCTTCCTGTTCTTCGAGTACAATCTCAAGCTTTATTTTCTTCATGATTCCTGCTTTTGCACTATTGCTTATAAAAAAGTGTGCTACTCATACGAATCCAAGCGCAAAAGAGTTTTATACTCAGCATACAACATTATGAGCGGACGTCTTCTCTTCCTTGGAGGTTAACTCATGAGCAAGCGGAGAAAGAAAAAACTAGAGATGCTCAGTAGGGTTGGCGAAGCAAAGGAGAAGTTAATTGTTGCTGTTGACAAGAGCGATGGGTACGCTGCAATAGTAGCGATTCCGGCATCGTCTCTGGATACAGTTTACAATAAGTTCCGATGGGTGGAGCACTTCAAGGACGTTGAGGGGAAGGAAAAGTACATCAAGAAATTCCTGAAAAAGTGGCCGAATAACAAGCAGTTCCTCCTCTTCTATTGGGTTTACATGAAGGTCGGGTATAAGTTCTGGAAGGACTTAGACGTGCTCGGCAATAATGCAATTGAAATAATTGTAGATGATGATCTGTATAAGTCAGTGAAGAAAAGGTACCCGAAGGTTAACGTGGTGTGCGAAGGACGCCTCTCCAAGGAGGACAAGCTCGACAAGAAGAGGCGCAAATTGATTAACATTGCTGATAACCTTGCTAATCTTGCAAGAAGAGGAGAAACAGTGGAATAAGGTCATCCTGCCCGTTCACTCAGCCCCCTCGTCATTGCCTCACGGCTCGGGGGGCATCATGCGCACGGGCATTCCAAACTTTCCCAATACAAAATATAACGACACCACCTATAAAGGTTTCGACATGATGCACTCTTATACAACAGTTGCAAAATCTTAAGTCTCAACCGAAACATCTAGCAAATGAACTCCCGCCCTGGAGGTAGCGGGCTCACCACCATGAGGTTCAGCCCGCGGGCCCGGCCTGAAATTACCCCTACCCGCCCAAGCTCTGGATTATCGGTTGAGAGGATGCCTAACGGCGTCATCCCTCCCAACGGGAGGGACACAGTGAAGCCGTTTCTCCCTACCGCTTCATTTTGTATAGAGGTGTGTCACTTTGTATCGGCGGTAGGGAGTTCCACCTCAGCCA